>NZ_QGKS01000428.1 GCF_003172935.1 Micromonospora sicca
CGGCTACGCGCAGCCCGCGTACGGCCACGGGCAGCACTACGGCTACCACGGCCACTACAAGCGGAAGAAGCACCACGGCGGCTTCCTCGGCGAACTCTTCGACTGAGGCCGCCGCGGCCGGGTCGGCACGCCCCCGACCCGGCCGTTCCCCGTCAGGGGCGTCGTGCCGACCGGCCGCGGTCGTGGCACGCTGCACCACATGACGGCCATCCGGCAGCACGAGGCGCTGCGGCAGGCGTACGACGGGATCACCGCCGTGGTCACCGGGCTGGACGACACGGCACTCCAGACGCCGACCCGCTGCCGCGGCTGGCTGGTCGCGGACCTGCTCTTCCACGTCCTGTGCGACGCGCAGCGGGCGCTGGTCGCGCTGGCCAGCCCCGCCGACGGCCCGGCCGACGTGGACGACGTCAGCTACTGGCGCGCGTTCCCTAGCGGCGGCGACGACGTCAGCGCGAAACACGCGTGGTGGGCCCGCCGGTCGGCGGCCGCCTTCGACCGGCCCAGCGGAGTGGTGCGGATCTGGTCGGACACCGCGCCCGCCGCCGTGCGGGCGGCCGCCGCCGCCGACCCGGACGGGTTCGTCACCACCCAGGGGCACGTACTGCGGGTCCCCGACCTGCTCGCCACCCTGACCACCGAGGCGGTGATCCACCACCTCGACCTGGTGGTGGGGCTGCCCGACGCGCCGCCCCCGGCCGAACTGCCCAGCCGGGTCGCGGTGGCCACCATGGACGGCCTGCTCAGCGACGAGGCCGTCCGCCCGGCCGGCTGGGACGACCGGGACTACCTGCTCCGCGCGGCCGGACGGCTGCCGTTGACCGACCGGGACCGCCTGGAGCTGGGCGAGGCCGCCGGCTGGTTCCCGCTGATCGGCTGACCCCGCCGCTCACCACGGTGCCGTTCGGTCACGCGGGCGACGGCCCGCTCGTCGCCGGCGGTCGCGGCGTCGCCCTCGGTACGCATCGTGCTGATGCCGCCGTCCACCATGTCCCCCAGCCTGTCACCGGTCGTGCCGGTCGGTGCGGACCGGCGCTGTCATCCGGTGTGACGGCGACGGGGCGGAAAACTCATCGCCAGGCCCCAGGGTCAGACGATCGCCATGTGGACGAAGCGCGACCGTTCAGCTGGGCGAACGTCACGGTCTGCCTGCATTACGGGCTGCCACGAACCCTACCTATCTAGGTTCGCGGCATCCAATATTTGCGCTGCCACCTCTGCCTTGCGACTCAGCGCCATCACAGCGTTCTCGTAGAGCAGCGCGATGATCCTCTCGGCCGGCCTGCACGTCGTTCCGATGTTATAGATCGTTTTGTGGGGTCGAACAGAGAGTCGACCCAAACCTTGGGTGACGAGGAAGTCGGCAAATGGCTCGAGCATTCGAGATTTTCCGACCAGCCTGAATTGAGAGAATGACCGGGCACTGTTCTGAGACCTCTTGTATCTCCCTATCGAACCGTCTCCGTCAACCACCCCCCGCCAGAAGTCGCGAGATGTCACGAGCCGGTGATCAACAGCGCCCTCGTACCGGCCCAACTCAATGAGTCGTCCAGCCAATCGAACCGACCGGACCGAGAACTGACATGCCGCGCGAGTGATGCTCGGCTCCGAGATGCTGCTCGTCGAGCCTAGGAAGGTACGCAGAGCCACCAGGTGGTCACGATCACGTTGGGCCAAGCCTACCGAGACCTGAGGCATATAGCCTTGACGATAACTGACAGATCCATCTGCAAAAAGAAAACCGATCCAGTAGCAAGCAATAGGCGTGAGATGATCAAAGGCGTCATCTCGCAACGTGTGGATGGTTCTGCGAAGGACGACACCACGCCGAACCAAAAGCCCACGGACGGACGGCTCCGTTAGACCGTATGCAGCCGCGAGTTCCGCCATGGCCGCACCGCGCAAATATTGCTGGACCACTTCCGCACGTTGCAACTCAGTGAGTTTCCCGCTGCTTCTGGCTGGCACCCCTCGACGACGGAGTATTCCACGCACCGCCTGGCGGGTGACTCCATAGGTTTCGGCCAACTTGGTTAGGGTTTCACCACCAGCCGCCAGACCAACGATTTCTTCCCGTTGCAAGTTGGACAGCCGAGTAGGCGACATGGTCACACTATAGCCATATCCACAAAACGCGAGAGGTGCAACTGCGCGGCTACCGTGACTGTATCTGTAGGCCCATTCCGATGCTTAGCAATAATGAAATCGGCCTCGCCGGCGCGCGGGGACTCCTTGTCGTAGTAGTCGTCGCGGTGCAGCAAGATGACAACATCCGCATCTTGCTCAATCGAGCCAGACTCACGCAAATCAGACAATTGCGGACGCTTGTCGGTCCGCTGTTCCGGGCCACGGTTCAACTGACTCACCGCGATGACCGGGCACTCGACCTCCTTGGCCAGCAGCTTGAGGCCACGGGAGAGGTCGGCGACCTCCTGCTGCCGGCTCTCGGTGCGCTTCGGCGAGGTCATCAGCTGGAGGTAGTCGACCACGATCATCTTGAGGTCGTGCTTCTGCTTCAGCCGCCGCGCCTTGGCCCGGATCTCCATCAGGTTCATGCTCGGCGTGTCGTCGACGAAGAGCGGCGCCTCGCTGATCTCGCCCATGCAGCGGGCCAGCTTGGTCCAGTCGTCGTCGGAGAGCTGCCCGCTGCGCAGCACGTGCAGCGGCACCCGGGCCTCGGCCGAGAGGAGTCGCATGACGATCTCGACCTTGCTCATTTCCAGCGAGAAGATCGCGGCCGCCTGATTGGCGCGGATGGCCGCGTTCCTGGCGAAATCCATCGACGCGGTGCTGTTGTGCGTGGGGATCATCGCCCGACCGGCCAGGTAGAGGTGGTCGGGGTTGTCCACCGTGACGCAGCGGACCGGCACGCTTGCCACCGGCCGGACGTCCACGATGAAGCGGGAGGTCGTCCGGACGTCCGACGACGTCCGCCGCCGGGCCGCGTGCGCCGTACGCTTTCTGTCCAGCTGGAAGACCGTGTCGGGCGTGGAGAAGTTCAGGGTGTACGCGGTCGACGAGGCCTCGGTCCGGCCCGCCACCCGCTTCGTGTCGACCGTGCACCGGTAGCCGAGGCTCGCCACGAGCTCCCTGACGTCCTCGGCCAACCGCTTGGAGGTCGAGGTGTACTGGAGGTTGCCCGCCGGCGCCACCGTCCCGTCGGTGTCCATCAGGCCGGCCAGCAGCGCCCGGCGCTGGGCCTCCGAGGCGCGGAGGTAGTCCGGCGGGATGTGCTTTTCCGCCGCGACCCCGATCCGGCGCAACAGTGCTAGGAAGGAACCGTTCCGCTCGTGACACGCGGCGCAGCGCCGGATCGTCGGATTCTCCCGCAGGGTCCGGGTCGAGCAGCCGCAGTCGGCACAGGTGCGGTCAGCCGTGGCGGTGGGGACAGGCAGCACGATGGTGTAGACCATCGGCCCACTGGGACGTACGACGAAGCCGTCGCGCGCGACCAGGTCCGTCATTTCGGGGTCTGCCGTGGTGAAGCGGCTCGCCCCGGTGTGCCCGTCGCCGAGCCAGACGCCGAGGGTGTACGGGGGGACGACCAGGTCCCGTGGGGGCAACTGCAGCGGCCGGCAGTTCTCGACCGCGTGGTTCAGTCGGCGGTCGGCCGTGTCGGTACGCAGGGTAGCGGCGATCTCGGCGGTCGTCACGACCCCGTCGTGGCCTACCCGGGCGCCGGCGTTGACCTGGCGCTCGGCCCGCCCGCGCAGGCCGCTCAGGAGCGGCCCGGCGGGGTAGCCGGGCGCGGTCCAGTTCCGCACCTTGCCTGCCCGGGCCACCGGTCGGGCGACCCGACCGTAGGCACCGATCTGCCGTGCGACGCTGTGCAGCACGTTTCGGAACTCGGGACCGACCTGCTCGAGGGTCTGCGCGAGGGTGACCAGGCGCTGCGGCTCGGCGCCGGCCGTCGCCTCGGCCGCCCGCACCTTGGCCGGCGAAGGCTCCGACCAGTAGTGCCGTGCGCGCGCCTCGGGCTGCCGACGGCCGGCCCGGGTGGTCGTCTTCCACAGGTGCTCGGCGTCCGCCACGATCATCGAGCCGTCCGAGAACTCGACCTCGTAGCAGGGGCGGTCGTGCATCACCTCGAACGCGGCGGTGACGGTGGTCGGGGTGCCATCCGCCGCGAGCAGCCGGTCGCCGACGGCCACCTCGCCCATGGTGGTCCAGCCGTCGGGGGTCGGCAGCGGGGTGTCGAGCGCGAGCGCCTTTCCGAGACCCGGCCTGCCTGCCACGATGATGAGCTGGCCCGGGTGGAGGCCGTTGAGGAGCCGGTCGAGGTCGCTGAAACCGGTCGGCACCCCGCTCATCACCCCGCCCTGGGCACCCACCGCCTCGATCTCGTCGAGGGTCGGCTGGAGCATGTCGGCGAGCACCGCGAAGTCCTCGTTGACCCGCCGCTCGGTGATGTCGTAGACGGCCTGCTGGGCCAGGTCGACGATGTCGTCCACGTCCCGGCTGCCGCCCTGACCGGTGCCGTACCCGAGCTGGACGATCTTGGTGCCGGCCTCGACCAGCCGGCGGAGCACGGCACGCTCGCCGACGATCCGCGCGTAGTACGCGGCGTTCGCGGCCGTGGGCACACTGGCGATCAGCGTGTGCAGGTAGGGGGCGCCACCGATCCGGGCCAGGTCGCCCGAGTCGGCGAGCGCGGCCGCGACGGTGATCGGGTCGGCCGGCTCGCCCCGGCCGTAGATGTCGAGGATCGCGTCGAAGATGGTCGCGTGCACCGGGCGGTAGAAGTCGTTGGACTTCAGGATCTCGACGACGTCGGCGATGGCGTCCTTGGAGAGCAGCATGCCGCCGAGGACGCACTGCTCGGCGGCCACGTCCTGGGGCGGGGTCTTCTCGAAGTGCCCGTCGCGCGGGGCCGGCGCGGGCTGCTGCCCACCGGAGCGCTCCGTCCGCATGTCGTCGGTGACCGACACGGGTCCCCCCTCACTGCGTTCGGATCCGGTCCAGGTCTACCGCCGGCGTGTGACAACTTCCGCCGACCCTCCGGTCGATCGGGGGCCACCGGCCGGACGGTCGGGGGCCAACGATACGGAACCCGAGCTGAGCCACTCAACAACGCCGGTGGACGAGCCTCGGGACAACCTGTGGACGCCGGTGCACAGGCATGTGCGCAGGGTGTGCACAGCATGTGGACAAGAGCTGGGGAATTCCGGCCGAAATCGCTCTGACCTGCGGTTTTGCAATCCCCACCCTGTGGATGGAAGATTTCGGGTCGAGCCTTGAGGCCGTTCGTCCCGTACTATCTCAGCGAACGGCTACACCTGGACAGCGGATTGCACTTTCGGTTGAGAAGGGTCACGCTCCGGCCGTGAGTTACCGGGACTGGGGAAGCGGGGAGGGCAGCCCGCGAGAGCGCCAGCCGATCGCCCCCTGGGACGATCCCGCCGAGCCGTTCCCGGTCGACGCGTACGCGTCCGAGCGCTACCGCACCCCCAGTCGTCGCCGCGCCAGCGAGCGGGGCCAGCAGGAGCCGGTCGACGCCTACCTGCCCCGCTGGGCTCTCGAGTCGGGGGTCAGCCGCGCGGACGGCGGGGGCCGGCACGCCGCCCCGGACGACGACGACCTCGACCGCCCGCGGTCGGACGGCGGATGGCGTACGTCCACCGACGGCGACTGGCGCCGGGAGCGCGAGCCGCAGGCCACCGGCGTCGGACCGGCCGGCGAGCATACCGCCGAGTGGACCCTCGACGCGCCGCAGGACCAGGGGTATGTCGGTAGCCGGCGCGCCGAGTCCGCCGAGGACCAGCCGGTCTCCAGTGCCGCCCCGCGGCGCCGGCCGCGTCGCGCCCCGTCCCGTCGCCCCCAGGTGATCTGGTCGGGTGTGGAGGAGGAGACCCCGACGGAGGGGGAGCGCGACCGACGGGACACCGGGCGGCCGGGCCGGCGCAGCCGACGGGCGGCGGCGGATTCCTGGTCGCGACCGGCGACGGATTCCTGGGAGCGGGGCCGTTCCGCCGAGCCGGATCCCGCCGAGCAGCCGGCGGTAGACCCGTGGGACGCCTCCGGGGTGCACGCCTGGGACCGCTCGGCGACCGGCGGGCGGTGGGACCAGGCGGACGGCGCCGGGCGCTGGGACGGGTCCGACCACACCGGTGAGTGGGACCGGTTCACCGACACCGGCCAGTGGGACCGGTACGGGGAGACGGACGAATGGGACCGGACGGTGCCACCCACTCGGCTGCGGGACCGGGGGGCCGACGGGTGGTCGTCGGCGGAACAGGCCGAGGGTTTCTGGTCCGGGACCCGGCTGGCCGGCGACGATCCGCGCTGGATGGCCGCGCCGCCCTCCGCGCCGCGGTCACCGGTGGTCGCCTACACCGCGCCGCGCCCGCGGGCGGTGCCCCGACGCGGGGTGGAACCGGTAGGTGCCGGCGGGGCCTCGATCCGGCGGCGGATGGAGACGATCGGCGGTGGGTCGTGGGGCCGTCCGCTCGAGGACGACCTGCTGGACCCGGATCCGAGCGGGCCGATCCGGCCGCTGGTCTACACGGCCGCCTGTTATCTGGTCCCCGCGGTGCTGGTCTTCCTCTGGCTGTTGACGCTCGACGGGCAGGCACCGCCGGGCTGCGTCACCGACATCACCGGCGGGGGGTGTGACTCGCCGCGGGCGCACGCCTTCGCCTCGCTGATCGCGGGGGCGCCGCGGTTCGGGTTGGCGCTGGTGAGCAGCCTGGTCGTCGCGGTGCTGCTGCGCCGGGTCGGGACGACCTGGCGGTCGGCGACGGTGGCGCTGGCGGCGGCGGTGGTCGGTGGCGGTCTCTCCACGGTGATGATCAGCGCGGTGACCGGTCAGCCGATCGGCTGACCGCGCCCAGGCCCGGCCTGACCACCGCCCCGCTG
>NZ_QGKS01000430.1 GCF_003172935.1 Micromonospora sicca
GTCGACGGCGACCCGCCCGGCGACGCCGGGGCCGCCCGCTCGGGCGACGGCGCGGCGCTGACCGTCGAGGGCGAGCCGCCCGACGACGGCGAGGCCGATCGGCCCGGCGCGCTGCCGGTCACCCTCCCGCCGCGTGGGCTCACCCTCTCGGCGCTGGTGGCGGAGCTGCGTACCGCGGTCACCGACCCGGCGGCACCGCCCGCCCGGCGGCGCGCCGCGGCGGCCGAGCTGGCCCGGCTGGCCGCCGCCGGGGTCACCGGCGGGCACCCCGACGACTGGTGGGGGCTGCGTGGCCTCTCCGACGACCGGCCGCTGGTCGACGACGGCGAGCCGGTCCGGGTCACCCCGTCGGCCATGGAGAGCGCGCTGCGGTGCAGCCTGCGCTGGCTGCTGGAACGGCACGGCGGCAGCGGCCCGGCCAGCGCCGCGCAGGGGGTGGGCAACCTGGTGCACGCCGCGGCGATGCTCGCCGAGGACGCCAGCGCCGACCGCACCGCTCTGCTGGAGTACGTGGCCGCCCGGTTCGACGCGATCGAGCTGGCCGCCCGCTGGATGGTCGGGCCGGAACGGGCCCGTGCCGAGGCCATGGTGGACAAGCTGCTCCGCTGGCTGGCCGGCAACCCGCGCCGGCTGCTCGCCATCGAACACGAGTTCGCCGTCCGCCTCGACGACCCGCAGCGGCCCGTCGAGCTGACCGGCCGGGTGGACCGGCTGGAGGTCGACGCCGACGGCCGGCTCGTGGTGATCGACCTGAAGACCGGCAAGTCCACCGCGGTCACCGAGCGGGAGGTCGCCGAGCACCCGCAGCTCGGGGCGTACCAGGCGGCGGTGGAGGCGGGGGCGTTCGCCGAGTTCGGCGAGGAGTCGGGTGGGGCGGCGCTGGTGCAGCTCGGCACCGGGGCGAAGGAGGCCAAGGAGCAGGCCCAGGCCGCGGCCGGGGAGGGCCCGGAGGCCGGCTGGGCGACCGCGCTGGTCCGGCGTACCGCCGATACGATGGCGGCCGCCACCTTCGCCGCGGTCGCCAACTCGAAGTGCCGGGTCTGCCCGGTGCGCACGAGCTGCCCGGTGTCCGGGCAGGGCCGCCAGGTCGTCGAGCCGCCGACCGTCCGTCCCCCGGAGAATCCGTGAGCGCCAGGAGTAGGCCACGAGGCCGGCAGTCGCGAACCGAGGCGGAGACGTGACCCAGCCCGCGCTCTTCAGCACCGCGACCCCGGCGCCGCGGACCGCCGACTCCGGCCCCCGGTACACCCCGGTGGAGCTGGCGAAGCTGCTCCGCCTGCCCGCGCCCACCCGGGAGCAGGCGGCGATCATCGCCGCGCCGGTGGAGCCGCTGCTGGTGGTCGCGGGCGCCGGCTCCGGCAAGACCGAGACGATGGCCGCCCGGGTGGTCTGGCTGGTCGCCAACTCGTACGTCCGGCCGGAGCAGATCCTCGGCCTCACCTTCACCCGCAAGGCCGCCGGCGAGCTGGCGCACCGGGTGCGTACCCGGCTCGACCAGCTCATCCGGCGCGTCGGCCGGCAGGGCCGGGACCCGCACGAGGACCCCCTCGCGGGCGAGCCGACCGTCTCCACCTACCACTCGTACGCCGGCCGGATCGTCACCGAGCACGGGCTGCGCGCCGGGTACGAGCCCACCACCCGGCTGCTCACCGAGGCGTCCCGCTGGCAGCTCGTCGACCTGCTGGTGCGCAACTACGACGGCGACATGTCCGAGGTGGAGCGGATGCCCAGCACGATCACCGACGCGGTCCTGGCGCTGGCCGGGGAGCTGGACGAGCACCTGGTCGACCCGGACACCCTCGCCGCCTGGACCGGCCGGTTCTTCGCGGACGTGCAGGCCCGCCCCGGCCGGGTCTACGCCGACGTGCGGAAGGCGCTGCGACTCCAGCAGACCCGGCTGAAGCTGCTCCCGCTGGTCCGGGCGTACGCCCGCCGCAAGGACGACTTCGAGGCGATGGACTTCGCCGACCAGCTCGCCCGGGCCGCCCGGGTGGCCCGGGACCACGCCGGCGTCGGGGTGATCGAGCGGGACCGCTTCCGGGTGGTGCTGCTCGACGAGTACCAGGACACCAGCCACGCCCAGGTGGTGCTGCTCAACGCGCTCTTCGGCGGGGGCCACCCGGTCACCGCGGTCGGCGATCCCTGCCAGTCCATCTACGGCTGGCGGGGGGCCAGCGCCGGCACCCTGGACCGCTTCCCCGGCGACTTCGCCCGCGCCGACGGCGCCCCGGCCGACGTGCTGAGCCTGACCACGAGCTGGCGCAACCGCCCGGAGATCCTCGGCGTGGCGAACGCGCTGGCCACCCCGCTGCGGGCCGCCGGGGCGCAGGTGCCGGAGCTGCGGGCCGCGCTCAGCGTGAAGGAGCCCATCCCGCACCGCAGCCCGCGCGGCCACGCCGCCGGCACCGTGCACTGCGCGCTGCTCCAGACGTACGCCGACGAGGCCGAGTGGATCGCCGACGGCGTCCTCGGCGCCTGGCGGGGGGCGGCCCGGATGCCCGGGGCGCTGCCCGAGCACATTCCGGTGCCGCAACGCCCCACCACCGCCGTGCTGGTCCGGCTGCGCAGCCAGATCCCGGCCATCGAGTCCGCGCTGCGCGCCCGCGGGCTGCCGGTCGAGGTGGTCGGCCTGGGCGGTCTGCTGGACACCCCCGAGGTCCGGGACGTGGTCTGCACGCTGCGGGTGCTCGCCGACCCGACCGACGGGGCGGCGCTGCTGCGGCTGCTCACCGGGGCGCGCTGGCGGATCGGGCCGCGCGACCTGGTGGCCCTGCACCGGCGGGCCCGGTCGATCGCCCGGTCCCGCCGCCAGTTGACCGGTGACGACGGGCCGGAGATCGCCGTGGACGTGCTGGATGAGGCCACGCTGGTCGAGGCGCTGGCCGACCTGGGGCCGGCGCAGGCGTACTCGGCGGAGGGGTACGCGCGGCTGCGCGCGTACGGGATGGAACTGGCCCTGCTGCGGTACCGGCTCGACCAGACCCTGCCGGAGCTGATCGCGGACATCGAGCGGACCATCGGCCTGGACGTGGAGGTGGCGGTCCGGGCCGGCCGGGACGGCGCCGGCGACGCCGGCCTGGCCCGCGGCCACCTCGACGCCCTCGGTGACGTCGCCGCCCGGTTCAGCGGGGAGACGCCGGGCGCGACCCTGGCCGGCTTCCTGTCCTTCCTCGCCGCCGCCGAGGACGAGGAGCGCGGGCTCGCCCCCGGCGAGGTCGAGGTGGTGGAGGGTGCGGTGCAGATCCTCACCGCGCACGCCGCCAAGGGCCTCGAGTGGGACGTGGTCGCGGTCGCCGGGCTGACCCGGGGCGTCTGGCCGGGGCCGGTCCGCAACTCCGACCACTGGCTGGGCGGCCTGGGTGTGCTGCCGTTCCCGCTCCGCGGCGACGCCGACGGGCTGCCCGAGCTGAAGCTCGCCGCCGCCGAGGACCAGCGCGGGGTGGCCCGGGCGGTGGAGGACTTCACCGACGCCTGGCGGGCGCACGACGAGCGGGAGGAGCGCCGGCTGGCGTACGTGGCGGTGACCCGGCCCCGGCGGCTGCTGCTCTGCTCCGGGTACTGGTGGGGGGAGGGGACGAAGCGGTTCCGCGGGCCCTCGGTCCTCCTCCGCGAGGTGCACGACGCCTGCCTGGACGGCGGGGCCGGGCACCTGGTCGACGAGTGGGCCCCGGAACCTCCCGGCGACGCGGTCAACCCGACGACGGAGGTGGTGCTGCGCGCCGAGTGGCCGGCCGACCCGCTCGGCGCCCGCCGGCCGGCCCTGGCCGAGGCCGCCGCCCTGGTCCGCCGCTTCCTCGCCGATCCCGAGGCGGCCCGCCGGCAGCCCGCCGAGCCGGAGCCGGCTAACCGGGAGCCCGTCGACCCGGAGACGGTCCGCCCCGAGCCCGTCGGCCCGGAGGCGGCCCGCCCCGAGCCCGTCGACCCCGAGGCGGCCGCCGGACCGGAAAGGGCCGGTGCGGGCCGGGACGGCGCCGCCGGAGCACCGGGCGACGCGGCCCCGGTCGCCGACGGCGCGGACGACCCGGAGGTGGCGCGGTGGCGGCGGGAGGCGGACCTGCTCCTCGCCGAGCGGGCCGAGCTGCTGCGGCGGGCCGAGGCGGTCGAGGTGGAGCTGCCCCGGCACCTGTCCGCGACCCAGTTGGTGGCGCTGCGCCGCGACCCGGGGGCCCTGGCGCGCGCCCTGCGCCGCCCGATGCCCACCGAGCCCAACCCGTACGCCCGCCGGGGCACCGCCTTCCACACCTGGCTGGAACAGCGCTTCGGCGCCGACCGGCTGCTGGACGTGGACGAGCTGCCCGGCGCCGCGGACGACGACGCGGCCCCCGACGAGGCGCTCACCGAGCTGCAGGAGCGATTCCTGGCCAGCGAGTGGGCCGACCGGGTGCCGCTGGAGGTGGAGGTGCCGTTCGCCACAGTGATCGCCGGGGTGGTGGTCCGGGGGCGGATGGACGCGGTCTTCGCCCGGCCGGGTGGCCGGTTCGACGTGGTCGACTGGAAGACCGGCCGGCAGCCCGCCGGGCGGGAGGCCGAGGTGGCCGGCGTGCAGCTCGCCGTCTACCGGCTGGCCTGGGCCGAGCTGGCCGGCGTGCCGGTCGAGCGGGTGGGCGCCGCCTTCCACTACGTGCGGGACGGCGTCACCGTCCGCCCGGCCGACCTGCTCGACGGCGACGGGTTGACCGCGCTGATCGCCGGCGTACCGGAAATTTCGGCGGACCGCCCCACGTTACGTAATCCGTGGTAGGTTAGGCGCGTTGCAGTTTTGGTTTCCAGAGACTCTGTGTGCGCCTGGCGGATTGTGGCCCCAGGCGCTCTTTGTTGTGTCCGGAGTTCTCCGGGCGGGGCGACCAGCAGCGACAGGCGATTCGCGCATGCCCGCGCGGAGCGCTCCTCTTCGAGCCCGCAACAGGTGCGGGTTCGACGTTCCGTCAAGGAGACGAAACAAATGGCTATTGGCACCGTCAAGTGGTTCAACGCTGACAAGGGCTTCGGCTTCATCACCCCGGACGGCGGCGGCGCCGACGTCTTCGCCCACTTCTCGGCGATCCAGTCCTCCGGCTACCGGAGCCTGGACGAGAACCAGCGGGTCGAGTTCGAGGTGACCCAGGGCCAGAAGGGCCCGCAGGCGGAGAACATCCGCCCGCTCTGATCTTCGGATCACCCAGCACCATCCACCGCACCCTCTCGGGTGCGGTGACGGGACCGGTCCGCCGCGCCGCCCACCCGCTCCGCGGGGCGCGCGTGCTGCGGCGGACCGGCCCGTACCACCTTCGGTTCGTGCTTGTGAGTCGCGACGGGCTTTACCGCCGACGACAGCGCCGCCCTGCGGCGCCCTCCCTCGACACGTGCCGCGTCGAGGAAGGCATTCCGCATGACCATGACCATTCCCACCTTCGCCGCGACCGGGCTCGCCCCGGCGCTGCTCACCGAGCTGGCGGCGCAGGGCATCACCGAGCCGTTCCCGATCCAGTCGGCGACGCTGCCGGACTCGCTCGCCGGCCGGGACGTGCTCGGCCGGGGTCGGACCGGCTCCGGCAAGACGCTCGCCTTCGGGCTGCCGCTGCTGCACCGCATCGCCGCCCGCCGGGCCCGCCCCGGCCGGCCGCTCGCGCTCGTGCTGGTGCCGACCCGGGAGCTGGCCCAGCAGGTCACCACCGCGCTCGCCCCGTACGCCCGTGCCCTCGGGCTGCGCTGCGCCACCGTGGTCGGCGGCCTGTCGCTGCAGCGGCAGGCGGACGCGCTGCGCGCCGGCGCCGAGGTGGTCGTGGCCACCCCCGGCCGGCTGCACGACCTGATCAACCGCGGCGACGCCCGCCTCGGCGAGGTCGCCATCACCGTGCTCGACGAGGCCGACCAGATGGCCGACATGGGCTTCCTTCCGCAGGTCACCAAGCTGCTGGAGCAGGTCGCCCCGGACGGCCAGCGGATGCTCTTCTCCGCCACGCTGGACGGCGGCGTGGACCGGTTGGTCCGCCGCTTCCTGAGCAACCCGGTGTCGCACTCGGTCGACCCGGGTACCGCCACGGTGAGCGCGATGACCCACCACGTGCTGCACGTCGACGCGGTGGACAAGCCCGCCGCGCTCACCCAGATCGCCGCCCGCGAGGGCCGCACCATCCTGTTCATGGGGACCAAGCACCGCGCCGACCGGCTGGCCCGCCAGTTGCTCTCCAAGGGGGTACGCGCGGCCGCGCTGCACGGCGGCAAGTCGCAGCCGCAGCGCACCCGGATCCTGGAGCAGTTCCGCACCGGCCAGGTGACCGCGCTGGTGGCCACCGACGTGGCGGCCCGGGGCATCCACGTGGACGGCCTGGACATGGTGGTCAACGTGGATCCGCCGACCGAGGCGAAGGACTACCTGCACCGGGGCGGGCGTACCGCCCGGGCGGGGGAGTCCGGCACCGTGGTCACCCTGGTCCTGCCCGAGCAGCGCCGGGACGTGTCCCGGCTGATGAGCGTGGCCGGCATCAAGCCGCAGTCGACCCAGGTGCGCCTCGGCGACGAGGCGCTGGCCCGGGTGACCGGGGCCCGCGAGCCCTCCGGCCTGCCGGTGACCATCGTCACCCCGCAGCCGGCGGCCGCCGCGCGCCCCAGGCCGGCCAGCGGAGCCGGCGACGGTGGCCGTGCCCCGCACCGCGCCTCCGGGCGCTCCCGCCGCCCGCGTCGGCCCCGCACCGCCTGAGCGCACTGCCTGACGAACGGCCCCTTCGGGGGCCGTTCGTCGTTTCCGTCGCGCTTCGGCGCCGGGGCGGACCTTGAGTCGGGGATCAGCGGAAGGCGGGTCCGATGGCCGACTGCGGCCGGCCGCGGGCGCGCCGATGCTGGCACCCGGGGGGAAGAGGTCGGGCGAG
>NZ_QGKS01000433.1 GCF_003172935.1 Micromonospora sicca
GGATGCCGGTGAAGATACGATGAGACAAGGCCGTGCGGGCCCATCCTGACGTCACAATCATGATCGTCCCGCACGGCCACCTTCATGATCGACCCGGGTCTTTCCTCTACCGCGCACCAAGCCGTTACCTCTGCCGTGGAAGCGCCGTCGGGAAGCGCCGAGATGAGGTTCCGGCGAGGGTGTGCCCGCAGCGCTGCGGGCACACCCTTTCTCACGGGTTTGGGCGGCGAAACTGCTGGGTCTCGTCGCTCACGTTGCCGGACCGCTACGTGCCGCGCTGCCGGCCCTGGGTGCCGAACACGGACGACTGCGGTATCACCTGGGTGGGCTGTGCGCCCCGGTCGGCCATCTGCCGCTCGTAGTCGGCGCGGCCGGCGCCTTGCGCCTGCCGCTGCTCGCGGATGGCCCGGGACTCCTCCGCCATGCGGTCGAGCCACCGGTCCCAGCGGGTCTGCATCGGCTTCACGAGGCCACCGCCGACGCCGATGATCAGGATGCCGGCTACGGTGGCGAGGAACGCGATCAGTACCGGCGTGGTGACCGTGGTGGCGATGCCCACCTGGTTCAGCGCGGCGATGATGCCGAGCGCCAGGATGAAGACCGCCGCCAGGTTGGCCAGCACCCGCCCGTACGAGAGCCCGCCGAGCGCGCCGGTGACCAGGTCCCGCACCGCGTTGGCGATGGCGGCGGCGACGACCACGATGACGATCGCCACGAAGGCTCGCGGCAGCCACGAGATGACGCCCCGAATCAGGTCACTGATCGGGTTTGGTCCCCAGACCCCGAAGGCGAGCTGCAGGGTGAACAGCAGGACCGCGTAGTAGGCCAGTCTGGCCAGGATGTCGCTGGCGTCGTACTTGGTGCGTTCGAGCGCGCGTTTCACGCCGCCTCGTTCGACCGCGCGGTCGAAGCCCACCCGTTCCAGTACCTTGTCCACGATCTTCAGGACGGCGCGGGCGACGAGCCAACCGATCACGAGGATGACGATGAACGCGACCGCCTTCGGAACGAAGAGCAGCACGGCCCGCCATAGATCGACCAGGGCACTGCCGATGTTGACCTGGTCGACCGCGAGGGTTTTCTGCATGATGTCCCTCCTGTCGCATGAACTGCGATCCCCCGCATACCCGGTCGGTCCGCCGGCACGCCGCGCCGACTCGCGGAATCCCGACAGGCCATGGGCGAAGAGGTAGCGGCTGGCCGTGTGCCATATGTGCGCTGGGCGGTGACTTGCCCGCTGCAACCAAAGGTGAACGAGGCGCGATGGTGAACCCCGAGTTCGTCGGCTAGAACCCTAGCCTGACGGGCGGACGGGTCGTGTGACCCGCACGCCCATGGGCGCCTGCTCGAGGAGTGCCTCGGCGCTTACCGCCGGCGGCGGCTGGGCTCCGGGATGTTCGTCTCGACCTCCTCGTGGCGGACCTGCTCGTCGATCGGCTGGTCCTCGACCACCTCGTTCTTGGTCAGGTGGACCCGCTCGACCGGCACCCGGTCCTTGGCCACCACCGGATGCTCGGCGCGCAGCTGCATCTCCTGCTGCGCCTCACCGATGTCGGCGCGAACGTTGCCCGCGTCCGCGGCGGTGATCGGCTCGCGCTCGACGTACACCTCGTCGTGCTCGACCGGCACGGTTGTGTGCACGTTCTCGGTGACCATCTTCTTGCGCAGTACCGCCTTGCCCGCAGGCTGGCTTTCCGTGCCCACCCGCAGCCGTTCCTCGGAGCGGATCAGTTCCTCGCGGGCCTGCGGCGTCTGCTGCGGCTGCATGCGGTAGTGCGCGTACAGCTGCGCGGTCTGCTCGGCGGTCAGCGGCTTGTCGTTGCCAGGCTCGACGCTCGGGGCGCTTTGGACGGTTGCCTTGTCGTAGGCGACCATCAGCTTCCCCTTCTGCATCTGCGCGTTGCCCAGCGGGGCCATGGGCTCAGGGCCGCCGCCGGTTTGCACGCTCACCCAGGCCGGGTAGCCCGCAGTGGCCCACACCTGGCGGACCTTGCCGATCTTGGCACCCGACTGGTCCTGGACGTCCTGGCCGTACAGCGAACGCACCTGCTGTTCAGTGAGTTGCACGAGTCGTCCTCCTCTCGCCTGTCACCGCCCCGCGTACCCGACGAGCCCCCGGCCATTCGCCGCCCCGGGGCGCCTACCCGACGGGGACGAGCGGACCGCGCGGCCGACCAGGCATAACGATTGCAGATGTGGGCATTCACGCCCACCCTGCGGCAAATGCGAGGGAAGGAGAAGACATGAGCACTTATCCCATCCAGCCTGCGGCAGCCGGCCCCCGGCGCAGCGGCGAAGACTAGTCCCGCTGCCGCCTTCGCGCTGGTGTTCGGGGTCGCCGCCCTGGTCTGCGTGCTGACCGCCATCTTCGCCCCCGTGGGACTGGTGCTAGGGATCATCGGGCTCATCCTCGGCATCGTGGCACTGCGGATGACCCGACGCCCCGGCGTCACCGGCCGCGGCGTCGCGATTGGCGGCCTGGTCCTCAGCGTGATCGCCGTCCTGGTAGCCATCGCGTTCGCCGCCGGTGTCACCACCTTCCTCAACAACAAACAGGCGGTTGACCGCCTCGAACGCCAGGTCGAGCACCTCCGCGACAAGCTGCCTCACTGAATCACCACAACGGCGGCGCCCGCCGGTACCAACGCTTGATTGTCCGACTTGGCCGCTGGGGTCATGTACCTGATCGGCGGACCTGTGGCGACCAGCCGGGGTCCCTGCGCCGCCGCTGGATGAGCTGCCGTTTCCCGTCTAGGAGGGGCGGCCATGAGTGAGACTGGAGCCGGGACCCGTCGGGTTGGTCTCGCATGTTCACTCGGCACTTCCGAGCAATCACGATCACGTCGTTCACCGCCGGTGGGCTGACGAGGGCGGCGCGCGCAGACATTTTCGGACGGTTCGGTGGCTGAGCGCCGAACGCAGCGGGAGTCGCGGCTTGCGATGGTGCACGCTTGGCTCGGGATAGGCATCGTTGGCCTTGGGCCCGCCGCGGACGGTGGGCAGCCCAGTGCCTGTGCCCGGTTGCGGCTGACGGCGTCGGACCGGATATGCCAACTGGTGCGGCTTATGGGAGTAATAAGGGTGAGCGACACTAATCTTGGTGCCCGCAGCGGGCGGGGCAGTGAGTACGCTGACCTGTCCCGCCTGGTGCGGGGTGCTGGGCTCCTCCACCGGCGGCCCGGCCACTACGCGTTACGCATGGGGCTGGTGCTCGGGTGTCTCGGCGTGGCGGGCGTGGTGTTGGTCCGGCTCGGGCAGTCGTGGTGGCAGACCGTGGTCGCGGCGTTCCTTGCGGTGATCTTTGGCTCAGGCGGGGTTCATCGGCCACGACGCTGGGCATCGGCAGATCTTCCGCTCCCGCACTGCCAACGACGTGGTTGGCCTGCTGTTCGGCAACCTGCTGATCGGCCTCAGTTACGGATGGTGGGTGGACAAGCACAACCGGCACCACGCTCACCCCAACACTGAGGGCCATGATCCGGACATCGTGGTGGCGCCCCTGTCGTTCACCCCGGGGCAGGCCGAGGCGCGGCGCGGTCTCGGCGCGGTGTTCGTCCGGCACCAAGCCACGCTGTTCTTCCCGCTGCTGCTGGAGGGCCCGCACCTGCACGCCGCCAGCGTCAAGGCTGTGCTCGGCCGCGGCCGGCTCAAGCATCGCCCGATCGAGGCCAGCCTGCTCGCCCTGCACATCGTCGGCTACCTCACGGCCGTGTTCCTGCTCCTGAACCGCCCGCAGGCGATCGTGTTCATTCTGGTCAACCAGGGCCTTTTCGGTTTGTACCTGGGTTGCTCGTTCGCGCCCAACCACAAGGGGATGCCCATCCTCAGCGAGGCAGGTGCCCTCGACTATCTGCGGCGGCAGGTGCTGACCTCCCGCAACGTGCGCGGTGGATGGCTCATCGATGTCCTGCTGGGCGGGCTCAACTACCAGATCGAGCACCACCTCTTCCCCAGCATGCCCCGACCGAACCTGCGCCGCGCCCAGCCACTGATCCGCCAGTTCTGTATAGCGCACGGCGTCCCGTACCACGAGACCACGCTGACCCGGTCCTGGGCGCAAGCGCTGCAGCACCTGCGGACGGTCGGCAAGCGACCGACCCAACCGGGAACCGACAGACACTGAATGCGGGCCGCTACTGTCGCTGCTCAAACTGCCGCTGTCACACTCCTGTCACGTGGTTGCCGACAGGGCATACCCGCTTCCCCTCCCGCGACCCGCTGCGCGGACCTTGCATGTTCAGGGGCATCCGCGCCGAAATGGCGGCGATCAGGGCACCCGTAGGCGACGTTCTGGTCCGCGGACCCGAGCCGCCGTCCATGATGACCCGAGCCATGACCCGACTCATCCGCGCCGACCTGATCGTCATCGACGACATCGGCCTACTCCCGGTCGGGCCGGTCGCGGGTGAGGGACTGCAGCCCGGATGACCCGTCTGCCGCCTCGCTGACCTCGAACCCGTCCGCTTCCCGCGCACGGTCATGCGGATCTTGGGCTCGTCATCAATGACGAGAAACGCGCAGATTGCTCATCGTGCTCGCTTTCCACGGCAGGGGCTGGCGCGGCCGCGGATTCCCCGGCGGCGGCCTTCAGGTACAGCTCCTCGAATGTACGCAGCGCGTGGCCAAGGTCGTGCGCAGCGATGATCCGCCGGCTAACCGCTCCCATCTGGGCGCGAGCCGACGCGTCGTCCAGCAGGGCGGCCAGGTGCGCGGCGAGGGCGTGAATGTCTCCTGGCGGATAGAGGTAGCCGTTACTGCCGGGTCGGACCAGGTGCGGCAGCGCCATGGCGTCGGCCGCGACGATCGGCTTGCCGGCGGCCATGGCCTCCATGGTCACTAGGCTCTGCAGTTCGGCGGTGCCGGGCATGCAAAACACGTCGCAGCGGGCATAGGCGTGCAGGACCTCCTGGTCGCTGACGAGGCCGTGGAAGGTGACCCGATCCCAGATGCCGAGCTGGCGCGCCAGATCCTCCAGCACCCGGCGGTGGCAGCCGTCGCCGACGATCTCGCCGATGGCCTGCAGCCGCTCAGGCAGCAGCGCCAGCGCGTGCAGCAGCTGGTCGACGTTCTTCTCCTGGTCGAGCCGGCCCACGAACAGCACACGCCGCCGCCCGTCGCCGCCGTCGGGCGGTGGCTGAGCGAAGCGGTCCAGGTCGAGGCCGCAGGACACCGGCTCGGCGGCGCAGCGCAAGCCCTTCTCGTGCAGAAGTTGCACCGCCCGTGGGGTGGGAGCGGTGACGATGTAGGCGCGGTGAAAGACACGTACGAGGTCGCGCCAGGCGAGCCGGCAGGCCACACCGGCGAGCCAGGCGGGAAGCCGGGCGTAGCCGAGGAGGTTCTCCGGCATGAAATGGTTGGTGGCCACCACCGGTATCCGGCGCCGGCGCGCGGCGGCGGCCAGGCCGCGGCAGACCGGGAAGTGGGACTGGATGTGCACCACGTCGGGGGCGACTTCGTCCAGCAGGCGCGCTGCTGGCCGGGCTACCTGCCACGGCACGCACACGCGGAACGTGGGATGAAACGGGGTGCGGTGGGACACGAGCCGGTGCACCATGAGCCCCTTCTCCAGAGTGCTGCCCGGACCGCTCTCCCTCGCCGGGCAGATCACATGCACCTCGTGCCCACGGCCAAGCAGCCCGGTGGCAAGCCGGTGGGTGAAGTTCGCCGCGCCATTGACATCCGGCAGGTAGGTGTCCGCGCCGATGACGATGCGCTGGCGTCGGAGGCGAGGTCTGTTCATGACGGACTCCAAGTCGTGGTGCAGGCCGGCCGAATGGGTGCCGATCTGGGCGAGGTGAGGAAAGGGGACGGAACGGGTGATGTGCAGCACCCCCACCACAGCCACGGCCGAACAGGTCGTCGACAGCCCGGTCGCGGCCCGGCAGCCTGGGCGCGTTGTGTGAGCCAGAAGCCAGTGAGCCCGGCCAGCATCAGCCCGGCGAGGGTGGCGCACAGCGGGCCGCTGAAGCCGTGCGCGGTGAACTCCTCGCCCGCGGCCCGCATTCCCACGGACACAGAGCCATATGCAGCCCCGGCGCCAACGGCCTGCGCCACACACCGCCGGTCGGGCAGCAGCCGGGAAAGCCCGCGGCCCACAGTTGGGCGGGCCGCCCCGCCTCGGCGAAGGGCGCCTGCAGCCGCCTCGTGTTGCAGGCGCGCCCCCGCCGCACAGCAGCAGGCGCCCAGCACGGCCAACACGACGGCGAGCGCGGCCACCACCGGCTCCGACCCGGCAGCGCGGCGGCAACACGCCATGCAGCCGTCGGCCGGCGCCATCGCCACCCAGAACATGCGCTTCTGCGGAGACGCCGTACTGGTCGGCCCCGGCAGTGTATGACGGAAGGGGCAGTGCCGTGTCAATCGAGCCAATGCTCCGTCCGCCGCCCGGCCACCGGGTTTACCTCACTCTTGCCTGGGAACGACCGCACCGCTGGGGGCGCTTGGCGGGCGGTCTGGGCCAGCGGTGACCGCCAGTCAGGCCCGGGAGGCCGGTGGCGTGAGCCCGCCGGTCTTCCTTGCTCCCGCAACGGCCGCACCGGAGGTTGCACTCCGGGTTCAGCACGGCAGGTGGTTAGTCGCGCTTCGGTGGAGCTGGCACGAGTCTCACCCACGCGGCCTTGCCGCTGTGGTGGTCGGCGAGGCCCTCCGCCCTTAGAGCCTGGTAAATAAGGGTTTCAGGTGTTTTGGTGGCGGGCGAGGCGGCGGGTCATGACGATGATCATGGCCCATTGGACCATCGCGGCGTGGTGGTCGGGTAGCCGTTCGTAGTCGCGGACGGTGCGTCGGCACCGGTTGATCCAGGAGAATGTGCGCTCGACCGCCCATC
>NZ_QGKS01000436.1 GCF_003172935.1 Micromonospora sicca
CTGGCCGCCGACCCGGCCGCGCTCGCCCGCCAGCTCGGCGCCGTCGCGCCCGGGGTGCCGGTGCTGCCGGTCAGCGCCGAACACGGCGTCGGGCTCGACCCGCTCCGGCCGTTCGTCGCCGCCGGGCGGACGCTCGGTCTGCTCGGGCCCTCCGGGGCCGGCAAGTCGAGCCTGGTCAACGCCCTCGCCGGGGCCGTCGTCATGCCGACCCAGGCGATCCGCCGGGTCGACGGCAAGGGGCGGCACACCACCACCTGGCGGTCGGTAGTGCCGATCCCGCACGGGGGCGCGGTGGTGGACACCCCGGGGGTCCGGGCGGTGGGCCTGCTGGACGGGTCGGCCGGTCTGGACCGGGCCTTCGCCGACATCGTCGAGCTGGCCACCGGCTGCCGGTACGCCGACTGCGCGCACGACGGCGAGCCCGCCTGCGCCGTGCGGGAGGCGCTGGAGTGCGGGGAACTGCCGGCGCGGCGCTGGGAGAGCTGGCGCCGGCTGCAGCGGGAGGTGGCCTTCGAGAGCCGCCGCCGGGAGGTTCGGCTGGCCGCCGAGCGGCGCGGCGGCCGGCGCGGCGGCCGGCGACGGACGGGGCGTCCGGTGCCGCCTCCGTCGCCGGGCGGATTCTGAACCGGTCGACGGCGCACGCCGGCCCGGATCGGGCCGGTGTGACCGGCACCTGAGCTGGGGGAATGTGCGGGCGCGGAAAGTTGTCGTACCTCGGGGCTAAAGTTGCCGAGGCGTCTCTTCTGCGCCCGCAAACCGCTCAGACTCCGCTCGGAGCGGACAGATCCGCCCCACCTTCTTCTCCCGGGAGTACACGGACCGTGGCCGATCGACTGATCATCCGTGGCGCGCGCGAGCACAACCTGCGTGACGTCAGTCTCGACCTGCCCCGGGACGCCCTGATCGTCTTCACCGGGCTCTCCGGGTCGGGCAAGTCGAGCCTGGCCTTCGACACCATCTTCGCCGAGGGCCAGCGCCGCTACGTCGAGTCGCTGTCGTCGTACGCCCGGCAGTTCCTCGGCCAGATGGACAAGCCCGACGTCGACTTCATCGAGGGCCTCAGCCCCGCGGTCTCCATCGACCAGAAGTCCACCTCGCGCAACCCGCGCTCGACCGTCGGCACCATCACCGAGGTCTACGACTACCTGCGCCTGCTCTTCGCCCGCATCGGTGAGCCGCACTGCCCGGTCTGCGGCGAGCGGATCTCCAAGCAGAGCCCGCAGCAGATCGTCGACCGGGTCCTCGCGATGGACGAGGGCACCCGGTTCATGGTGCTCGCGCCGGTGGTCCGCGGCCGCAAGGGCGAGTACGTCGACCTCTTCGCCGAGCTCCAGGCCAAGGGCTACGCCCGGGCCCGGGTCGACGGCGTGGTGCACCCGCTGACCGAGCCGCCGAAGCTCAAGAAGCAGGAGAAGCACACCATCGAGGTGGTGATCGACCGGCTCAGCGTGAAGGCGAGCGCCAAGCAGCGGCTGACCGACTCGGTGGAGGCGGCGCTCGGCCTCTCCGGCGGCCTGGTGCTGCTGGACTTCGTCGACCTGCCCGAGGACGACGCGGACCGGGAGCGCCGCTACTCCGAGCACCTGGCCTGCCCTAACGACCACCCCCTGGCGATCGAGGACCTGGAGCCCCGGGTCTTCTCCTTCAACGCGCCGTACGGCGCCTGCCCGGAGTGCACCGGCCTGGGCACCAAGAAGGAGGTCGACGCGGAGCTGGTCGTCCCCGACCCGGAGCGCACCCTGCGCGAGGGCGCCATCCAGCCCTGGGCCACCGGGCACAACCTGGAATACTTCCTCCGCCTGCTGGAGGCGCTCGGCGAGAGCCAGCACTTCGACATCGACACGCCCTGGCGGGCGCTGCCGTCGCGGGCGCAGAAGACGATCCTGCACGGCTCCGACGACCAGGTGCACGTGCGCTACCGCAACAAGTACGGCCGCGAGCGCTCCTACTACACCGGGTTCGAGGGCGTGGTGCAGTGGATCGAGCGCCGGCACACCGACACCGAGTCGGAGTGGTCGCGGGACAAGTACGAGGGCTACATGCGGGACGTGCCCTGCGCGGCCTGCGGCGGCACCCGGCTCAAGCCGGAGGTGCTCGCGGTCACCCTGGCCGGCCGGAGCATCGCCGAGGTCTGCAACCTGTCGGTGGGGGACGCGGCCGAGCTGCTCGCCGGCATCGAGCTGACCGACCGGCAGAAGATGATCGCCGAGCGGGTGCTCAAGGAGATCAACGCCCGGCTGAAGTTCCTGCTCGACGTCGGCCTGGACTACCTCTCCCTGGACCGTGCGGCCGGCACCCTCTCCGGCGGTGAGGCGCAGCGCATCCGGCTCGCCACCCAGATCGGCTCCGGCCTGGTCGGCGTGCTCTACGTGCTGGACGAGCCGTCGATCGGCCTGCACCAGCGGGACAATCACCGGCTGATCGAGACGCTGATCCGGCTGCGCGGGCTGGGCAACACGCTGATCGTGGTCGAGCACGACGAGGACACCATCCGGGTCGCCGACTGGATCGTCGACATCGGCCCGGGCGCCGGCGAGCACGGCGGCGAGATCGTGCACAGCGGCTCGGTGCCGGCGCTGCTGGAAAACCAGGAGTCGGTCACCGGGGCGTACCTGTCGGGGCGCAAGTCGATCCCGACGCCGCGGCAGCGGCGGCCGCAGACCCCCGGCCGGGAGCTGGTGGTGCACGGGGCGCGGGAGCACAACCTGCGCAACCTCACCGTGTCGTTCCCGCTCGGCCAGCTCATCGCGGTCACCGGGGTCAGCGGCTCCGGCAAGTCGACGCTGGTCAACGACATCCTGTACGCGGTGCTGGCCAACCAGATCAACGGCGCCCGGCTGGTCCCCGGGCGGCACACCCGGGTCACCGGCCTGGAGCACGTGGACAAGGTCGTCGGCGTCGACCAGTCGCCGATCGGCCGGACGCCGCGGTCCAACCCGGCCACCTACACCGGGGTCTGGGACCACGTCCGCAAGCTCTTCGCCGAGACCACCGAGGCGAAGGTCCGGGGGTACGGCCCGGGCCGGTTCTCGTTCAACGTCAAGGGTGGCCGCTGCGAGGCGTGCTCCGGCGACGGCACCATCAAGATCGAGATGAACTTCCTCCCGGACGTCTACGTCCCCTGCGAGGTGTGCAAGGGCGCCCGGTACAACCGGGAGACCCTGGAGGTGCACTACAAGGGCAAGACCGTCTCCGACGTGCTGGAGATGCCGATCGAGGAGGCGGCCGAGTTCTTCTCCGCCATCCCGGCCATCCACCGGCACCTGAAGACACTGGTCGACGTGGGCCTCGGCTACGTCCGGCTCGGCCAGCCCGCGCCGACGCTGTCCGGCGGTGAGGCGCAGCGGGTCAAGCTCGCCTCCGAGCTGCAGAAGCGCTCCACGGGTCGGACGGTCTACGTGCTCGACGAGCCGACCACCGGCCTGCACTTCGAGGACATCCGCAAGCTGCTGATGGTGCTCGAGGGCCTGGTCGACAAGGGCAACACGGTGATCACCATCGAGCACAACCTCGACGTGATCAAGACCGCCGACTGGCTCATCGACATGGGCCCCGAGGGCGGCCACCGGGGCGGCACGGTGCTCGCCACCGGCACCCCGGAGGAGGTCGCCGAGGTGACCGAGAGCCACACCGGCCAGTTCCTGCGCCAGGTGCTCAAGCTCGACGGCGAGCCCAAGGGCGCCAGGGCGGCCACGTCGCGGGCGGCGAAGGCCAACGGCGCGGCGACCAAGTCGCGTACCCGCAAGGTCACGGCCGGGGCGCGCTGAGCCGACGGTACGACGCGGGCGGGTCGGGAAACCGGCCCGCCCGTTCCGATATCCATTTCGTGACGCGCCAGTATGAACCGTGCGGCACAGTGATCCGTGTTCCAGAAACGTGGCCGCGGATCACGACGGGGGCGGCAGCCGAGAGAAAGGGCGGATATGAGTGACGATCAGGTGCTGACCGGGCCCGGTACGCAGACGCGCCGGGCCCTTCTCGCGGGCGCCGGCGCGGTCGGGGTGTCGGTCGCGCTGGCCGCCTGCGGCAGCGACGACGACTCCGGCGACGGGACCTCCGCCCCGACCAGCGGCGGCCCGGGCGCGACCGGCGCCGGCGACGCCGAGGGCGGCAACCGGGACACCTCCGGCCCGCTGGCCCGGACCACGGACATCCCGGTCGGGGGCGGCGCGGTGTACGCCAGCAAGGGCGTGGTGATCACCCAGCCCGAGCCGGGAACGTTCAAGGGCTTCGACCCGATCTGCACCCACCAGGGCTGCCCGGTGTCGAACGTCGACGGCGGCACCATCAACTGCACCTGCCACGGCAGCAGGTTCTCGATCACCGACGGCTCGGTGAAGCAGGGCCCCGCCACCCGCCCGCTGGCGGCCAAGAACATCAAGGTCGACGGCGACCAGATCGCCCTCGCCTGACCCTTTCCTTCGCGTCACCACCGGCTCGGCGAGGGTCTCCGATCTTCCCGACCGCCCCCCGACACCCTGATCCGCGTCGCCGGATGGCAGTGGGTGGGCCGCCTGTGGCGGCGGGGCCGGGTGTCGGGGGTGCGGACTAGGCTTGTCGGCGTGGCTGACCCCTCGACCTACCGTCCCGCGCCCGGCACCATTCCGGAGTCGCCAGGGGTCTACCGCTTCCGGGACGGCACCGGCCGGGTCATCTACGTCGGCAAGGCGAAGAACCTGCGCAGCCGGCTCAACTCCTACTTCGCCGACCTGTGGGGCCTGCACCAGCGCACCCAGCAGATGGTCACCACGGCCGAGTCCGTCGACTGGGTCACCGTCGGCACCGAGGTCGAGGCGCTCCAGCTCGAATACACCTGGATCAAGCAGTACGATCCGCGGTTCAACGTCCGCTACCGCGACGACAAGTCGTATCCGTACCTGGCCGTCACCCTCGACGAGGAGTACCCGCGGCTCCAGGTGATGCGGGGCGCCAAGCGCAAGGGGGTGCGCTACTTCGGGCCGTACTCGCACGCCTGGGCGATTCGCGAGACGCTCGACCTGCTGCTCCGGGTCTTCCCCGCGCGGACCTGCTCGTCCGGCGTGTTCAAGCGGGCCGGCCAGGTCGGGCGGCCCTGCCTGCTGGGTTACATCGGCAAGTGCTCCGCGCCGTGCGTCGGCAGCGTCTCCGCCGAGCAGCACCGGGACATCGTCAACGCGTTCTGCGACTTCATGGCCGGCCGCACCGATACCATGGTCCGCCGGCTCGAGCGGCAGATGACCGAGGCCAGCGAGCAACTGGAGTTCGAGCGGGCCGCCCGGCTCCGCGACGACGTCGCCGCCCTGCGGCGGGCGATGGAGAAGCAGACGGTGGTGCTCGGCGACGGCACCGACGCCGACGTGGTGGCCTTCGCCGACGATCCGCTCGAAGCCGCCGTCCAGGTCTTCCACGTCCGCGACGGCCGGGTCCGCGGCCAGCGCGGCTGGGTGGTGGAGAAGACCGAGGACCTGAGCACCGGCGACCTGGTGCACCACTTCTGCACCCAGGTCTACGGCGGGGAGCAGGGCGAGACCGATGTGCCCCGCGAGCTGCTCGTGCCCGAGCTGCCCGCCGACGCCGACGCGCTCGCCGACTGGCTCTCCACCCATCGGGGCAGCCGGGTGTCGCTGCGGGTGCCGCAGCGCGGCGACAAGAAGTCGCTGATGGAGACCGTGGAGCGCAACGCCAAGGACGCCCTCGCCCGGCACAAGCTCAGGCGGGCCGGTGACCTGACCACCCGTAGCAAGGCGCTCGACGAGATCACCGACGCGCTAGGCATGCGGACGTCGCCGCTGCGCATCGAGTGCTTCGACGTCTCCCAGATCCAGGGCACGGACGTGGTGGCCAGCATGGTCGTCTTCGAGGACGGGCTGCCCCGCAAGAGCGAATACCGGCGGTTCATCGTCCGGGGCGCCACCGACGACCTCTCCGCCATGTCCGAGGTGCTGCGCCGGCGGTTCGCCCGCTACCTGGACGCCCGTGCCGAGACGGGGGAGATCGGCGAGGAGACCGCCGGTGACCCGGACCGGCCCGGCATCGACCCGACCACCGGCCGGCCGCGCCGGTTCGCGTACCCGCCCCAACTGGTGGTGGTCGACGGCGGCGCGCCGCAGGTCGCCGCCGCCGCGCAGGCCCTCGCCGAGCTGGGCATCGACGACGTGGCGCTGTGCGGGCTGGCCAAGCGGCTGGAGGAGGTCTGGCTGCCCGACGACGAGTTCCCGGTCATCCTGCCGCGCACCTCGGAGGGGCTCTACCTGCTGCAGCGGGTCCGCGACGAGGCGCACCGCTTCGCCATCACCTTCCACCGGCAGCGGCGCTCGAAGCGGATGACCGAGTCGGCGCTGGACAACATCCCCGGGCTCGGCGACATCCGGCGCAAGGCGCTGCTGCGGCACTTCGGCTCGCTCAAGCGGCTCTCCGCCGCCACCGTCGAAGAGATCACCGAGGTGCCCGGGGTGGGGAAGCGGACGGCCGAGGCGATCCAGGCCGCCCTGGACGAGGGCACCAAGACACCGCAGAGCTAGTGAGCGGTCCCGTTGGGGACGCCACCCCGGTTCGTCGGAAGCTCCTGACCAGGCATCTTCGACTCGGCCGCCCCGAGCAGGGTTGTTCCTGCTCGCCTTTGCTCTGCTTCAGCGGAGGCAACAGTTACCGGCCGTGCCTGTTGCCTGTGGTGAAGCAGAGCAAAGGGGGCGATGGGATGGTTGGCCGGCCGGCCAGGGTGACCGTCCGTAGCTCGACGCGGGCGGCGGAACGTTGGGGGCGGATGTCCCTGGTGTCCGGGTCGCCCTGAAGAGGCCAGGCCGCCCCCACG
>NZ_QGKS01000167.1 GCF_003172935.1 Micromonospora sicca
CGGACGTCGAGATGATGCGGTCCAACACCGACCTGACGATCGCCCGGCGGTACGTCGAGACCCTGGTG
The DNA here is from genome assembly GCF_003172935.1 of Micromonospora sicca. Classification (GTDB taxonomy): domain Bacteria; phylum Actinomycetota; class Actinomycetes; order Mycobacteriales; family Micromonosporaceae; genus Micromonospora; species Micromonospora sicca. The sequence goes on from NZ_QGKS01000167.1 coordinate 69, forward strand.
CCGAAGAAGCTGCACCCGATCTTCGACAAGATCCAGCGGGAGTACGAGCTGACCAAGCAGGAGGTGCTGGCGGTGACCAACTCGGCGGCCCTGCTGGAGAACTGGCCGGTGCCGGTCCGGATCAGCCGGTGTTGCGCATGCCGGCGGCGATGCCGTTCACCGTGGTCAGCAGGGCCCGCTCCAGCGCCGTACCGTCGTTGGGGGCGCGGCGGCCGCCCGGCGCGGTGGCCACCGCCCGGCCGGCGGCGCCGGACTCGCGGTACTGCTGGAGCAGCGCCACCTGGAGATGGTGCAGCGGCTCCAGGTAGGTGTCCCGCACCGCCAGGGTGCGCTGGAGCACCGGCGAGTTCTCCAGCAGGGCCGCCGAGTTGGTCACCGCCAGCACCTCCTGCTTGGTCAGCTCGTACTCCTGCTGGATCTTGTCGAAGATCGGGTGCAGCTTCTTCGGCACCAGGGTCTCGACGTACCGCCGGGCGATCGTCAGGTCGGTCTTGGACAGCATCATCTCGACGTTCGACAGGAACGTGCGGAAGAAGTGCCAGTTCCGGTTCATCTCGGCGAGCACGTCCTCCAGCCCGGCCGCCCGCGCGGCGGCCAGCCCGGAGCCGACGCCGTACCAGCCCGGCACGATCTGCCGGGTCTGCGTCCAGCCGAACACCCACGGGATGGCCCGCAGGCCGGCCAGCCCGGCCCCGGTGTTCGGCCGTTTGGCCGGCCGGGAGCCGATGTTCAGCGCGCCGAGCAGCTCGGTCGGGGTGGAGGCCCAGAAGTACGCCGGCAGGTCCGCGTCCTCGACCAGCGACCGGTACGACCGGAACGCCGACTCGGAGACCACGTCCATCGTCGCGTCCCAGCGTTCCAGCATCTCGGCCGGCTGCCGGGGCGCGGTGTGCAGCAGCGTCGCCTGGAGCACCGCGGCCACGGTCAGCTCCAGGTTCTCCCGGGCCAGCGCGGGCAGCGTGTACTTGTCGGAGATGACCTCGCCCTGCTCGGTCACCTTGATCGCGCCGTCCAGCGTGCCGTACGGCTGGGCCAGGATCGCGTCGTGCGTCGGCCCGCCACCGCGACCCACGGTGCCGCCGCGGCCGTGGAACAGCCGCAGGTGCACGCCGTGCCGGGCGGCCACGTCGCGCAGCGCGCGCTGCGCCCGGTGGATCGACCACTGGCTGGTGGTGATGCCCGCCTCCTTGTTCGAGTCGGAGTAGCCCAGCATCACCTCCTGCACGTCACCCCGGGCCGCCACCAGGGCCCGGTACGCGGGCAGCGACAGCAGCTCGTCCAGCAGCTCACCGCCGGCGTTCAGCTCGGCCGGGGTCTCCAGCAGCGGCACGATGCCGATCCGGGCCCGCCCGGAGTGCACGTCGACCAGGCCGGCCTCGCGGGCCAGCACCACCGCGGCGAGCACGTCGTCGACGCCCAGGGTCATCGAGATGATGTACGACTCGATCACCTCGGAGCCGAACCGGTCCTGCGCCTCCCGGATCGCCCCGAACACGTCGAACGTCTTCTGCGCGCCCTCGGTCAGCGGGGTGTCCAGGGTGGAGAGCGGCCGGCGGCCGGCCAGCTCGTCGGCGAGCAGCTTGGTCCGCTCCAGCCGGGTCAGCGACGGGTAGTCCGACACCTCGCCGACGGCCGCGTAGAGCTGGGCGAGCACAATGTGATGCGCCTCGGCGTGCTCCCGGACGTCCATGGTCGCCAGGTGCAGGCCGAACGCGGAGACCGTACGGATCGTGGAGGCCAGCCGGCCGACGGCGGTGAGCTGCCCGGAGTTGCGGGCCAGCGAGGCGCGCAGCAGCTCCAGGTCGGCGATCAGCTCGGCGGAGCCCCGGTAGTCCCGCCCCGGCACGTGCGCGGTGCCGGCGCGCAGCCGCTCCCGGGTGTTGGCCAGCTTCGCCTTCACGCAGCGGGCCTTGAGCCGGTACGGCTCCTCGGCGTTGACCCGGCGGAACCGGGGCGCCACCTCGGGCAGCGCGTCCAGGTCGGCGGCGAGGCTGGCGGAGAGGTCGAGCGACACCGCGCGCAGCCGCCGGGAGACGGAGACCTCGTTGATCAGGTGCTCCATCGCCGCCTCGGTGGCCGCGATCCCGTGCTCGTGCTGGATCCGCAGCACCTCCCGGGTGACCGCCGGGGTGACGAACGGGTTGCCGTCCCGGTCGCCGCCGATCCAGGTGCCGAAGGTCAGCGGTCGGGACGTCGGCGAGGTCTCGACGCCCAGGGTGCGCAGCGTGTCGGCGAGGTCGTCGAGGACCTGCGGGGCGGCCTCGGCGTACAGGTCGCGCAGGTAGTAGATGGCGTTGCGGGCCTCGTCGGTCGGGTCCGGCCGGTCCAGCCGCAGCTCGTCGGTCTGCCACATCAGGTCCAGCAGCTCGGCCAGGCGCCGGTTGGCCGGCCCCTCGTCGCTGGCCCCGTAGAGGATCGCGTTGGCGGTCTCGGCGTCCAGTTCGTCGGCGATCGCGCGCAGCTTGGACAGGATCGACCGGCGGGCCGCCTCGGTCGGGTGGGCGGTGAAGACGGGGCGTACCGCGAGGCGGCGGGCCGCGGCCGCGATCTCCTCGGCCGGCACCCCGCGCTCGGCGATCATCTTGGCCGCCTGGTCCAGCCAGCCGCCCTGGACCGCCCGGCGGCGCCGCAGGTCGCGGGCCCGGTGCACCTGCTCGGTGATGTTGGCCAGGTGGAAGTAGGTGGAGAAGGCCCGGGCCAGCTTGGTGCCGGTGGTGACGTCGAGGCCGCCGAGGCGCTGGGCGGCGGCCGGCGCGTCGGAGCGGACCTGCGCGCGGATCTCCTCGACCAGGTCGAGCAGCGGGCGGCCCTCCTGCCGGGCGAGGGTCTGCCCGAGGAGCGTGCCGAGGCGGCGGATGTCGGCCCGCAGTGCGGCGTCCGGGCCGTCGTGGTCGTGCTGGTCGGTCACGGGTGCGCTCCTTACGTGAGTACGAAGGACAGCGCTGTCCGACTCCCTGGATGGTATCCGCGTCGGCCCCACCGGAAGGAGGGACCCGGCGTGATGATCTGCACTCTGGGACGGGCGGGACGGCTCAGCCATCGGTGGCGGGCTCGCCAGGTCCGGTCGGGCGGGGGCCGGCGGCCCGGGCGGCGCGCCGGGACCGCCGGTGGGTGCGGAACATCGTGGCCGTGATCAGCCCGAGGATCCCGAGCAACGCCCACACCACCAGGCCGGTCAGCGACCAGCCCGTCGACCGGCGGTCGAAGTAGACCGCCGACTTGATCAGGTCGGTGGCCAACCCGGGCACGTTCCACCGGTGCATGCCGCGCAGCCAGCCGGGGAGGAACTCCGGGGCGTAGATGCCGCCGGAGCCGGGGTTGCCGAGCACCACCAGCAGCAGGATCACGATCCCGGTGCCGAGCAGGCCGAGCCAGCCCTGCACGGCGGCGGCCACCACCGCGGCGGCGAAGACCGTCAGCGCGCCGACCGCGGCGACGGCCGGCACGTCGTGGTGCCAGACGTCCAGGAACGGGCCGACGATCGCCGCGCCGACCGCGCCGAGCACGATCGCGTAGACCGCGAACGCGGCGATCCGCAGCCCGGCCCGGGCCAGGCTCACCGGCGCGGTGCCGGTCTTCAGGCCGAGCGCGGTGGAGGCCAGATAACCGCCGAGGACGTAGCCGACGGCGAGGTAGAAGGGGACCAGCCCGCGCGGGTCGCTCGCCTCCACCGGCACCTCGTCGGTGACCTGGAGTGGCAGGTCGGCCTGGCGGGCGGCCTGGGTGAGCACCTGGGTGACCAGCTCGGCGGCGGCGGGCGCGGCGGCGCTGGCGGTGGTGAGGCGCAACCCGTCGTCCGGGCCGGAGGTGAGCACCGCGTACACCTCGCGGGCGGTCAGCCCGTCGTCGGCGGCCTGCGGGCTGTCGTACCGGATCGGCTTGAGCTTGTCGGTCCGGGCGCGCAGGGCGGCCATCACCTGCTGGGCGCGCTGGTCGCCGAGGACCACCCCGACCGGGACGTCGCGCGGGGTGGGCTGGTGCAGCGCCCCCACGTAGGCGGCGATGAACGCGGTGGCCAGGGCGAGCGTGCCGACCAGCAACGCCGCCGTACGCGGCAGCCAGTCCCGCACGGCGAGTTCCCGGTCCTCGTCCACGCCGCCAGCCTAGGGCGGTGGTTCGCCCTGGTTGTGGGGTTTCGCCGCCCCGCGCTCGGGCACCTGATCGAGGTCGGCCAGACCGTCGGAAACGGCTTGGCCCGGTTCGATAGCGTTCGATCATGGATCTGCCCGTCTATCCGCCCAAGCCCCGGCCCGGTGACCGGGTCGCCGTCGTGTCGCCCTCCGCCGGCCTGTCGGGTCTCTTCCCGCACGTCCACGAGCTGGGGCTGCGCCGGCTGCGCGCGGAGTTCGGCCTGGAGCCGGTGGAGTACCCCACCACCCGGGTGCTGGGCGCCGACCCGCGGGACCGGGCCCGGGACCTGACCGCCGCCTTCGCCGACCCGACGGTCACCGCGGTGCTCGCCACCGTCGGCGGGGACGACCTGATCACCGTCACCCCGCACCTGGACGACGAGGTGCTGCGGGCCAACCCGAAGCCGTACTTCGGCTACTCGGACAACACCAACGTGCTCAACCACCTGTACCGGCTGGGGATCGTCTCCTACCACGGCGGGTCCGTGCTGGTGCACCTCGGCCGGCCCGGGAAACCGCACCCGCTGACCTTCGCCTCGCTGCACGCCGCCCTCTTCACCACCGGCTGGTACGACCTGGCGCCCGCCCCCGAGTGGGGCGACAAGCCTAACCCGTGGACCGAGCCGGAGACGTTGGCGTTCGAGCCGGAGATGCTTCCCGGCGACGGCTGGCGCTGGCAGGGGCCGGCCCGGGTGGTGCAGGGGCGGACCTGGGGCGGTTGTCTGGAGATCCTGCACTGGCTGATGGCGACCGACCGGGTCCCGTCCGCCGCCGAACTCGCCGAGTCGGTGCTGGTCTTCGAGACCTCCAACGAGCTGCCCAGCGCGCGGGAGGTGTTCCGGATCCTGCGGAACATGGGGGAGCGCGGGCTGCTCGCCGGCTTCCCGGCGGTGGTCGTCGGCCGGGCCAAGGCGTGGGACTTCGACCGGCCGCACACCGTCGACGAGCGGCGGGCGTGGGCCGACGCCCAGCGGGAGGCGGTCACCCGGGCGCTGGCCGAGTACGCCCCCGACGCCGTGGTCGTCTTCGACGTCGACCTCGGCCACACCGATCCGCAGCTGATCATCCCGTACGGCGGCGAGATCCGGGTCGACGCGGTCGAGCGCCGGATCGCGGTGCGCTACTGACCGACGTCCGGTCAGGCGTCGATCGTGGCGAAGGCGCGGACCGGGAAGGTGCCCATGCCGGCCACCCGCGGTGGGGCGGCGGTGAACCGGAAGCCCGTCGGCGGCAGCGCGTCGAGGCCGGTCAGGTGCTCGACGATCGGCACGCCGGCGGCCAGCAGGGCACTGTGCGCCGGGCGTTCGCCCCGGGCCGCCGGGCTCATGTCGTCGATGTTGATCGAGTCGATGCCGACCAGGGCGGCGCCGGCGTCCACCAGGGCGCGGGCGCCGTCCCTGGTCAGGTACGGGGCCTCGGGCCCGCCGTACCGGTCGGTGCCGAAGTGCGCGTCCCAGCCGGTGTGCAGCAGTACCGCCCGCCCGGCCACCTCGTACGGGGCCAGCAGCAGCCGGTCCACCGCCCGGGTGCCGACCGGCACCCGGACCACCACCCCGGGCAGGTCGGCGAGGCGGTCCAGCGGCGTGCCGGTGAGGTCGGCGCCGTCCGCCCAGCGGTGCGCGGGCGTGTCCAGGTAGGTGCCGGTATTCGCGATCATGTCGATCCGGGCGACGTGGAACTCGACGCCGGGGGCGTAGTTCGCCCGGGACGCCTCCCGGGTGAGCTAGTCGGTGATCCGCGGCGCGGGCCAGCCCGGCAGGGTGGTCATGCCGTCGCTGATCACGTGACTCAGCTCGACCAGCCGCCGCGCCGGCGGGGTGTCGACGGCGACGCCCCGGCCGCCCTTGTGCGGCTCCTCGACGATCGTCCTGCGGTCGATCCGCACCTCGGCGACCATCAGCAGCCCGAGGTGCCGGACGAAGAGCGCGCCCAGCTCCTCGTCGGTGATGTCCCGGCCCGGGATGTCCAGCCGGAATCCCTCCGTCCGCAGCCCGCCACCGTTGGCGAAGGTGACCTCCGCGTCGAACTGCGCCCGATACTGCTCCGCCACGCGGCAAGCCGATCACGGGCCGCCGCCCCGGTCAAGATCCGATCGCGCGGCCCGTCGGTCCGCCGCGATCTGAGCAATTTTCTTCAAGAACCCGGCACCGCCGTGGCCCGAGGATGGAACGCGCCAGCCCGGCCGGGGCCGCAACGCCGGCGGCGGCCGGAGCGGGGTATGCGGACCTTTTCGGGGAGGCCCGACGCCCCCCGTCGGGCCGGTGCGGCCGCCCGGGCGTGCCTCACGGAGGTGCCGTACGCCGTTTCCTTTCATGATGCATGGGTGTGCTCATGATTGGATGTCCTACCTTGCGGTGGGACGGTCCCGGTGTTACCCGCGGTGGCGGTGCCGGGTTGACGTTTCACAGCCACCAGCCCGCCGGGGCGGGTCTTACGGTCGGCTCCACGTCCGTTTCGCGTCTCCGAGCCACTCCCGGCGACGGTGACCGCCAGCGCGGCCAGGTTCCGTGCGGCGTTGACGTCCCGGTCCAGGACCAGGCCGCACAGGGTGCA
>NZ_QGKS01000438.1 GCF_003172935.1 Micromonospora sicca
GGGGCAAGGTGGGGGTTGGGGGTGCGGTCAGAAGAAGAGGCCGCGGCGTTGGATGGACTGGCGCAGCCAGCCGTCGAGCTGGGCGGCCCAGTCCGTCCGGTCGACCGTGGCGTGGTCGACGGTGAACCGGCCGAAGGCGTCCCGGCCCTCGGTGAAGACCCCGCCCCGCTTGTCGATCTCCAGCACCACCTGCACCTGCTGCGGGTCGGTGACGAAGGTGACCTCCAGCTGGTTGATCGCGCGCGCGTACTGCGGCGCCGGGTGGAACTCGATCTCCTGGTAGAACGGCAGGCTCTGCCGTACGCCGTAGATGTGCCCGCGCTCCACGTCGGCCCGGGCGAACCGGAAGCCCAGCCGCAGCAACGCCTCCAGCAGCCGCTCCTGGGCCGGCAGCGGGTGCACCGCCACCGCGTCCAGGTCACCCGAGTCGACCGCCCGGGCCACCTCCAGCTCGGTACGCAGCCCCATCGTCATCCCGTGCAGGTGCTGGCCGTACAGGTCGGTCAGCGGCGTCTCCCACGGCACCTCGAACCGGAACGGAATGTCGTACCGCTGCCCCGGCTCCAGCCGGAACGCCCCGGTGACCTGACGGCGACCGAACTCCTGATTGGTGTCGTAGTCGGCGTCCCCGCTCTCCACCTCGACCCGGGTGACCAGGCCGAGGGCCACGTAGGACACGTCCACCGCGTGGTCGCCGCCGGCCACCTGGATCCGGCCCTCCAGCTGACCACCCGGACGGCAGTTCGGGTTGGCCAGCACCGTCTCCACCGAGGGGCCACCCACACCCATCGCCTGCATGAGCCGCTTGAAGACCACCAAGTCCTCCGATCGCCTGTGCTGCCGCGCCCCGGTGGCCGGCCGCTGGCACGGTAACCGGGTCGGGCAAGCGACACCGCCGTTCCGTCGGTATTGCTGTCGGTTCCCCGATCGCCTCACTCCCGTTTCACGCCCCGACCGCCAAGCTGTTCCTCACCGGCACCACCGCGCCGGCACGCGGCACGGAACCCGGTACGCGGCACGAAGGACAACGGGGAGAGACCGAGATGGCCCTGCAGATGATCGAGCACCAGACCCGCCCGGCTGCCACCGTCGACGCCGAGCCCGGCACCCTGACCGATCTGGACGCCACCGACGAGCGCGGCGTCTCCACCGATCTGGTCCGGGCGTACCTGAACGGGATCGGCCGCACCAAGCTGCTCACCGCCGCGCAGGAGGTCGAGCTCAGCAAGCGGATCGAGGCCGGCCTCTTCGCCGAGGAGAAGCTCTCCACCTGCACCCCGGTCTCCGCGGAACTGCGGGCCGACCTGGCGCAGATCGTGGCCGAGGGCCGCGCCGCCAAGGACCACCTGCTGGAGGCGAACCTGCGGCTGGTGGTGAGCATCGCCAAGCGGTACACCGGTCGCGGCATGCCGTTCCTGGACCTGATCCAGGAGGGCAACCTCGGCCTGATCCGCGCGGTCGAGAAGTTCGACTACACCAAGGGCTACAAGTTCTCCACCTACGCCACCTGGTGGATCCGCCAGGCCATCACCCGCGCCATGGCCGACCAGGCCCGCACCATCCGCATCCCGGTGCACATGGTCGAGCAGGTCAACCGGATGGTCCGGGCCCGCCGGGAACTGTCGGCCTCGCTGGGCCGGGAGCCCACCGTCGCCGAGGTGGCCGCCGCGCTGGGCGTCCCCGAGTTCCAGGTGATCGAGCTGATCTCGTACGACCGGGAGCCGGTCAGCCTGGACCAGGCGGTCGGCGACGACGGGGAGAGCGCGCTCGGTGACTTCGTCGCCGCGGTGGACCCGCGTGCCGAGCCGGGTGACGCCGCCGCCAACGGCGAGCTGCGCAACGAGGTCCGGATCGTGCTGGCCACCCTCTCCCAGCGGGAGCAGGCGGTGATCCGGCTCCGGTTCGGCCTGGACGACGGCCGGCAGCGTACCCTCGACGAGGTGGGCCGGGAGTTCGGTCTGTCCCGGGAGCGGATCCGGCAGATCGAGAAGGTGACGCTGCTCAAGCTGCGCGCCCCGGAGCGGGCGAACCGCCTGGAGGCGTACGCCTGCTGAGCGGTCGGAATCGAAGGCCCCGGCGATTCGCCGGGGCCTTCGCCGTGTGGCGCCCTTGACTCTCCGCTGCGGTCGGGCAGGGTGCGAAGGTATGAACTGGACCCTGGAAGTGGTGGTGGTGCCGGTCTCCGACGTGGACCGGGCCAAGGAGTTCTACGCCGACCGCCTCGGCTTCGCCGTCGACCATGACACCCGGATCGGCGACGACGTACGGATCGTGCAGCTCACTCCCCCGGGCTCGGGCTGCTCGATCGTGATCGGCACCGGCGCGGTCCCGGACATGCCGCCCGGGTCGCTCAAGGGGCTCCAACTGGTCGTGCCGGACCTGGAGAAGGCCCGCGCCGAACTGGTCGAGCGGGGTGTCGACGTCAGCGAGATCCAGGTGGTGGGGCGCAATCCGCGCCCGGTGCCGCACCCGCTGGACAACGTCGGGTTCGTCTTCTTCACCGACCCGGACGGCAACGCCTGGGGGGTGCAGCAGATCTCCAGCCGCGGCTGACGCCGACCGTCAGAGGCGGCGCGGGCCGGTGTCGGGCCGGGGGGCCTCGATGCCGGCGCGGACGGTGGCGTGCAGCACCGAGATGCCGTCCGGGCGGGCCAGCACCGGGTTGAGGGTCAGCGAGCGGACCCGGGGCTGCTCGTCGGCGAGCCGGCCGACCCGCAGGAGCAGGTCGGCCAGGGCGGCGCGGTCCACCGGCGCGGCGCCCCGGTGCCCGCGCAGCAGCGGCGCGGCCCGCGGCTCGTCGACCAGCTCGGCGGCGTCCCGGTCGGTCAGCGGCACCGCCCGCCAGGCCCGGTCGCCGAGCAGCTCGGTGGCGACGCCGCCGAGCCCGAAGCCGACCACCGGCCCGAACGCCGGATCCTCCATCAGCTCCACCACGCAGGCCACCCCGGGCGGGACCATCGGCTGGACCAGCACCTCCGGGCCGAAGACCGGGGCCAGCTCCGCGTACGCCCGGCGCAGCGCGGCCGGGTCGGCCAGGTCGAGACGGACCGCCCCGAGGTCGAGGCGGTGCCGCAGGCCGGGCGCGGCGGCCTTCAACGCCACCGGCCAGCCGAGCCGCCCGGCGGCCTCCACCGCCTCGTCGGCCGTCCGCGCCGGCGCGGACTCCACCACGTCGATCCCGTACGCGCGCAGCAGCGCCGCCGGGTCGGCGCCGTCCACCCGGAACGCGGCCTGCCCGGCGGCCGGGTCCACCCGGTCCAGGTCGGGCAGCATGCCGGGCGGCCGGCGCAGCCAGTCGGCGTACGTGGTGACCCGGGCGAGGGCCCGCACCGCCTCCTCCACGCTCGGGTACGTCGGCACCCCGGCGGGCACCCGGCCGGCCAGGAACGTCGCCACCACCGGCTTGCCGGCGGCCAGGGCGTCGGGCAGGGCGGCGGTGAAGTCGGCGTCCGGGTCGGCGAGCTGGCCGGGCAGCGGCGGGGCGAACACGGCGACCACCCCGTCCACGCCCTCGTCGGCGGCGGAGGCGGCGAGCGCGGCGGCGAGCGCGGCGGCGGCGGCCCGGGGGCCCACGTCGCGGGGGTAGCCGTCGGCGATCACGAGGCCCTGTGCGGCGCAGGCGGTGGCGGCCAGCCCGGTCAGCGCCGACGAGTTGCCCACCACGGCGATCCGGCGGCCGGCCGGCAGCGGCTGGTGGGCCAGGAGCACGCCCACGTCGAGCAGCTCGGCGACGGTGTCCACCCGGATCACCCCGGACTGGGCGAACAGCGCGCTGACCGCGGCGGCGTCCAGCGCCGGCGCGTCGCCGACACCGGGCGGGCGGGCCAGCGAGGCGAGCGCCACCACCGGCTTGCTCCGCCCGATCCGGCGGGCCAGCCGGGCGAACTTGCGCGGATTGCCGAAGGTCTCCAGGTAGAGGGTGATGACGTCGGTGCGCGGGTCGTCCTGCCAGTACTGGAGCAGGTCGTTGCCGGAGACGTCCGCCCGGTTGCCAGCCGAGACGAAACTGGACAGGCCCAGCCCGCGCCGGGACGCCTCCGCGAGCAGCGCCACCCCGAACGCGCCGGACTGGCTGAAGATCCCCACCCGCCCGGGGGCGGGCAGCACCGGGGCGAGGGTGGCGTTGAGGCGTACCGCGCCGTCGGTGTTGGCGACGCCGAGACAGTTCGGGCCGACCACCCGCATGCCGGCCAGGTGCGCGGCGCGGACCAGGGCCCGCTGGGCGGCCGCCCCCTCCGGCCCGGCCTCGGCGAACCCGGCGGAGATGACGACCAGGCCGTGCGCGCCGGCCTTCGCGGCGTCGGCGACCACCTCGGTCACCGCCTCCGGGGCCACCGCGACGACCGCCAGGTCGATGTCGAGCCCGGCGTCGGCCGCCGACGGGTACGCGGGCAGCCCGGCCACCGTCGACGCGGTCGGGTGCACCGGCACGATCGCCCCGGTGAACCCGCCGTCGCGCAGGTGCCCGAGCACCGCCGCGCCGACGCCCTGCCCGGTGGCGCTGGCGCCGTAGACGGCGATGCCGCGCGGCGCGAGCAGCCGGGCGATCGAGCGGGCCTCGGTGCGGTGCTCCCGGCCGCGCTGCACCTCCAGGGTCGCCTCGGTGGGCGCGATCGGGAAGCTCAGGTGCACCACGCCGTCGGCGAACTGGCGCTGGACCTGGTACCCGAAGTCGGAGAAGACCCGCAGCATCGCCCCGTTGGCCGGCAACACCTCGGCGACGAAGTGCCCGATGCCGAACCGGCGGGCCGCGTCGGCCAGGTGCTCCAGCAGCACCGAGCCGATGCCCCGGCCCTGGTAGGCGTCCTCCACCACGAAGGCCACCTCGGCCTCCGGGGACCCGGGGCCGAGCCGCTCGTACCGGCCGACCGCCACGATCCGGCCGCCAGCCAGCACCACGAACGCCTCCCGGTCGCGGTGGTCGACGTTGACGAAACGCTGCAGGTCCCGCTCCGGGATGCGCGGGTACGGCGAGAAGTAGCGCAGGTAGCGGGTGCGCTCGGAGAAGCGCGCATGCATCGCCACGATCGCCGGGGCGTCGTCCGGGCGGATCTGTCGCAGCTGGACGGTCGTACCGTCGCTGAGCAGCACGTCCACCGGTTGTTCGACAGTGGTCACCGGTCGGTCCTCCCCACCGCCGGCTCAGTCCCGGGGATCGTGCGGGTCGAGCCCGAGCAGCGGGAAGGCCGACCGGCGGGTGGCCGCGATCGCCCGGCCCACCGCGTCCGGCTCACCGTTCGGCTGCCACGGCTCGTAGGACGGGTCGGCGTCGTCGGTCATCCGCAGCGGCACCTCCCGGCCCGGCCGCCGCGCGGCGGCCAGCTCACGCCAGGCCGGCGGGGTGAGCCGGGCCGGTTCGACCGGCTCGCCGCCGGCGATCGCGAGCAGGTGGGTCCACGCCCGGGGCACCACCTCGACCAGCGCATACCCGCCGCCGCCGAAGGCCACCCAGCGGCCGTCGCAGAGCTCGTCGGCGAGCGCCCGCAGCGCCAGGTAGGTGGCCCGCTGTCCGTCCACCGACAGGTGCAGGTCGGCGAGCGGGTCGAGTCGGTGCCCGTCCGCCCCGCACTGGGTGACCAGCAGCTGGGGCCGGAACGCGCGCAACGCCGCCGGCACGATCGCGTGGAAGGCCTGCTGCCAGCCGGCGTCGCCGGTGCCCGGGGGAAGCGGCACGTTCACCGCGCTGCCCTCCGCGCCCGGCCCGCCGGTCTCGTCGGGGAAACCGGTGCCGGGGAAGAGGGCGAGCGGGGTCTCGTGCAGGCTGATCGTGAGCACCCGCGGGTCGCGGTAGAAGATCTCCTGCACGCCGTCGCCGTGGTGCACGTCCACGTCCACGTACGCGATCCGCTCCGCGCCGAGGTCGAGCAGGCGGGCGATGGCCACCGCCGGGTCGTTGTAGACGCAGAAGCCGGCGGCCCGGGCGGGCATCGCGTGGTGCAGGCCGCCGGCGACGTTGACCGCCCGGCGGGCGTCGCCGCGCCACACCGCCTCCGCCGCGGCCACGCTGGCCCCGGCGATCAGCGCGCTCGACTCGTGCATGCCGTCGAAGACCGGGTTGTCCGAAGTGCCCAGGCCGAAGCCGGCGAAGAACGGGTCGCGCGGCGCGGCCCGGACCGCGTCCAGGTACCGGGGGTCGTGCACCCGGGTCAGCAGCGCGTCGTCGGCCGGTTCCGGCTTGACCAGGCGGACCCCGGGTCGGTCCAGCACGCCGAGTTCGCGGGCGAGCGCGATGGTCAGCTCGACCCGGACCGGGTCGAGGGGATGGTCACCCATGTCGTAGGCGAGGAGGGCCTCGTCCCACACCACCACCGTGTCGTCGGCCATGGGGTCATCGTCGCACGAGGCCCGCGGCGCACCCACCGCACGCGCTGCTCACCGGCCGGGGGCCTCCCCGGTGGCGACCGGACGGGCCGGGTCGGCGACCCAGTTGCTCCACGAGCCGACGTAGAGCGCGGCGTCCGGCCGGCCGGCGAGGTGCAGCGCGAGGACGGCCTGGGCGGCGGTCACCCCGGATCCGCAGTACGCCCCGACGGGCGCGGCGTCGGTCACGCCCGCCGCGGCGAACCGCTCGCGCAGCCCCTCGACGGTCGGGAAGCGGCCGGCGTCGACGTACCCGGGGGCGGGGAGGTTCACCGCCCCCGGCACGTGCCCGGCGACCGGGTCGATCGGCTCGGTCTCGCCCCGGTAGCGCGGCGCGGCGCGCACGTCGAGCAGCAC
>NZ_QGKS01000157.1 GCF_003172935.1 Micromonospora sicca
CGCGTCGGCGGCAGCCGCGCCGAACCGGGCGGGAACGGAGCAGCACTACGATGCCGGGCATGTGGTGGGTGGTGGGCACGATCCTGGTCGTCGGGCTCGTCGCGGCGTACCTGATCTGGACGGCCGGCCGGGTCGAGCGGCTGCAGGCCCGCGCGGAGTCGGCGGCTCGGGCGCTCGACGCGCACCTGCTGCGCCGCGCGGCGGCCGCGGCGGTCCTGGCCGAGCAGCGGTACGGCGTGGAGCTGTACGCGGCGGCGCGGATCGCCCTGGACGCCCCGCCGGAGGAGCGGGAGGCGGCCGAGAACGACCTCACCCGGCAGTTGCGCGCGGTCGAGCTGGACCCGGCCGACCCGGCGTGTGAGGCGGTGATCGCGGCCAGCCGACGGCTGGCGCTGGCCCGACAGGTGCACACCGACCTGGTTCGGGACGCGCGGTCGGCGCGCGGCCGCCCCCTGGTACGCCTGTTCCGGATGGGGCGCCGGCACCAGTGGCCGCGCTACTTCGACGTCGACGACCCCACCCTCGCCGTCCCGGCGGACGTCACCACCGGCTGACCCGGTGCCGGCCGCTCAGCGGCCCTGGTCAGGGGTGATGCGGGCCACACCGCAGGCCACCGTGGGTCTGATTGGCTGTCGGACCGGCGTTGACCTCGTCGTAGCATTTTCGCAGCCACCCCCTGAGCACGCCCAAGGAGCGATGACCCGTGTCCGAATCCACCTCCCCGAACGCCAACGCCACGCCCGTCGTCGGCACCGCCCGAGTCAAGCGGGGCATGGCCGAGATGCTCAAGGGCGGCGTGATCATGGACGTGGTCACCGCCGAGCAGGCCAAGATCGCCGAGGACGCCGGCGCGGTCGCCGTGATGGCGCTGGAGCGGGTGCCCGCGGACATCCGCGCGCAGGGCGGCGTCTCCCGGATGAGCGACCCGGACATGATCGACGGCATCATCGAGGCCGTCTCGATCCCGGTGATGGCCAAGGTCCGCATCGGCCACTTCGTCGAGGCGCAGATCCTGCAGTCGCTCGGCGTCGACTACATCGACGAGTCCGAGGTGCTGACCCCGGCCGACTACGCCAACCACATCGACAAGTGGGCCTACACCGTCCCCTTCGTCTGCGGCGCGACCAACCTGGGTGAGGCGCTGCGCCGGATCACCGAGGGCGCGGCGATGATCCGCTCGAAGGGCGAGGCGGGCACCGGTGACGTCTCCAACGCCACCACCCACATGCGCAAGATCCGCCAGGAGATCCGCCGGCTGCAGTCGCTCCCGGAGGACGAGCTCTTCGTCGCCGCCAAGGAGCTGCAGGCGCCGTACGAGCTGGTCAAGGAGGTCGCCCAGACGGGCAAGCTGCCGGTGGTGCTGTTCACCGCGGGCGGCATCGCCACCCCGGCCGACGCCGCCATGATGATGCAGCTCGGCGCGGAGGGCGTCTTCGTCGGCTCGGGCATCTTCAAGTCCGGCAACCCGGCCCAGCGGGCCGCCGCGATCGTCAAGGCGACCACCTTCCACGACGACCCGGACGTGCTCGCCAAGGTCTCCCGTGGTCTGGGCGAGGCGATGGTCGGCATCAACGTCGACGAGATCCCGCAGCCGCACCGCCTGGCCGAGCGCGGTTGGTGACGCCGATGGGTGGCCAGCCGAAGATCGGGGTGCTCGCCCTCCAGGGCGACGTGCGCGAGCACGTCGCGGCCCTGGCCGGGGCCGGCGCCGACGCCCGCCCGGTACGCCGTCCGGCGGAGCTGGACGCGGTCGACGGGCTGGTCATCCCCGGCGGCGAGTCCACCACCATCAGCAAACTCGCCGACATCTTCGAGATGCGCGAGCCGATCGACAAGCGGATCGCCGGCGGCATGCCGGTCTACGGGTCCTGCGCCGGCCTGATCATGCTGGCCACCGAGGTCCTGGACGGCCGGCCCGACCAGCGCGGTTTCGCCGGCATCGACATGACGGTGCGGCGCAACGCGTTCGGCCGGCAGGTCGACTCGTTCGAGGCGCCGGTGGCGATCGCCGGGGTCGAGGGCGACCCGTTCCACGCCGTCTTCATCCGGGCCCCCTGGGTCGAGCGGGTCGGCGCGGGCGTCGAGGTGCTGGGCCGGGTCACCGAGGGGCCGGCCGCGGACCGGATCGTCGCGGTCCGGCAGGGCAACCTGGTGGCCACCTCGTTCCACCCGGAGCTCACCGGCGACCTGCGGCTGCACCGCTACTTCGTGGAGCTGGTCCGGGCCGCCTGAGGGGTCCGACCCGGGCCTCCCTCCCGCCGGGAGGGGGGCCCGCTCCACGCCCGGCCCGGTGCGCGTGTGACACCGGGGGGAGTGACCTCGGTAGGATTGCCGCGGTTCGGCAGGGCTCACCGCCCGCCGCAGCCCTCCACCCGACCAGCCGCCGGTGCAGGCGGTGGAGCTGGCGCGGACAGTCGACGCAGGCGTGAGTCAACAGACGGAGGTATGAGATGTCCGGCCACTCAAAGTGGGCGACCACCAAGCACAAGAAGGCCGTCATCGACGCCAAGCGCGGCAAGATGTTCGCCAAGCTGATCAAGAACGTCGAGGTCGCGGCCCGGACCGGCGGCGGCGACCCCGCCGGCAACCCGACGCTCTACGACGCCATCCAGAAGGCGAAGAAGAACTCCGTCCCGAACGACAACATCGACCGCGCGGTCAAGCGCGGCTCGGGCCTGGAGGCCGGCGGCGCCGACTGGCAGACCATCATGTACGAGGGCTACGGCCCGAACGGCGTGGCGATGCTGATCGAGTGCCTCACCGACAACCGCAACCGCGCCGCCACCGAGGTGCGCACCGCGCTGACCCGCAACGGCGGCTCGCTCGCCGACGCCGGCTCGGTGTCGTACATGTTCTCCCGCAAGGGCGTGGTGATCGTGCCCAAGACCGGCACGACGGAGGACGACGTGATGATGGCGGTCCTCGACGCCGGCGCCGAGGAGGTCAACGACCTCGGTGAGGCGTACGAGGTGGTCTCCGAGCCGACCGACCTGATCGCGGTCCGCACCGCGCTGCAGGACGCCGGCATCGAGTACGAGTCGGCCGAGTCCTCCCTCATCCCCAGCATGAACGTGCCGCTGGACGAGGAGGGCGCGCGCAAGGTCTTCAAGCTGATCGACGTGCTGGAGGACTGCGACGACGTGCAGAACGTCTACGCGAACTTCGACGTGCCGGATGAGACGCTAGCACAAATCGAGGTGTAGCCTCCGCCCTGTGCGCGTACTTGGGGTGATCCGGCTTAGCCGGGAGACGGACGAAACCACGTCGCCTGAGCGGCAGCGGGCCGGGTTGACCGCGTGGGCCGTGGCCCACGGGCACATCATCGTTGGCTGGGCTGAGGATTTGGACGTGTCCGGGGCGGTAGCCCCGTGGGAACGGCCGGAGTTGGGGCGGTGGCTGGGCGACCAGCCTCCCGCCCCTTTCGACGTTGTGGCGGGAATGAAGATCGACCGCATTTCCCGTTCCCTGCTGCACTTCGTCCAACTGATCGACTGGGCCCGGGAGCGCGGGAAGCACGTTGCCGCGTACATGGATGCCGTGGACACGTCCACGGATACCGGGGAGCTAGTCGCCAAAGTTCTAGCGATCTTCGCTGAGTTTGAGCGTAAGACGATTGCCGCCCGTTCCGCCGATTCCCGGCGGCACGCCCGCCAGGAGGGCCGTTGGCACGGCGGCAGCATCGCTTACGGCTACCGGAAGGCGCGGCACCCCTCCGGGAAGGGTTACGTCCTGGCGCACGATCTAGACGCCCTGCCGACTTTGCGGGGCATCGTGGCTGACGTGATCGACGGCAAGAGCACTGCCAGTATCGCCCGGGAGCTGAACGCCCGTGGCGTTCCCTCGCCCCGTGACCATGCGGCGGCCCGGGACGGGAAAACCCGGGCTCACAAGGACGGGACGCCCCGGAAGCCTCAAGCGTGGACCGATACGACGCTGCGGCGCATGCTCGTTTCCCGGGCCCTGCTGGGCCAACTTGAGCACATGGGCCGCGTAGTGCGGGATACGGACGGGCTACCCGTCCAGCGGGCGGAACCGCTGATCCCGGAGGCGGATTGGAAGGCGTTGCAGCACGCACTAGACGGGAAGCGCAAACCCAAGTACCGGGCCGCTCCGGCGGCCCTGTTGAGCGGTCTAGCTTTCTGCGGCGAGGATGGTTCACCGCTTCACTTTCATTGGATGGTGAAGCCGGAGCGGAACCAGGAATACCGCTACTACCGTTGCTCTGGCCGTACTCAGCGGGGTTTGAAGTGTGAAGCGAAAGCACCCCGGGCGGAGACGGTGGAGGCTGACGCCCTGGCCGTGTTCCTGGGCATGGTCGGTGACCTTGAGGTGATGGAACGCCGGCTAATCCCGGGCGAGGATCACACGGCGGAGCTGGCCCGCGTAGACCAGGCGCTCACTGAGCTACGGGACGACCGGGCCGCCGGTCTGTACTCCGGCGACCGGGGAACCGCTGAGTATCGGTCCATGTACCTGAGCCTTGAGGGCAAGCGGGCCGCCCTGGCGGAGCTTCCCAATGTCCCGGACCGCTGGGACATGGTGCCCACCGGGCGGACGTTCCGTGAGACGTGGGACGCCCTGGCGACGGTGGAGGAACGGCGGGCGTTCCTGGCTGACGCTGGCCTCCGGGTGAACGTGCACGCTGAGCCTGTCCGTACGCGGTCCCTGTTCCCTGGTGAACCTTCCGGGCCCGCTACTGGTGGGCGGGTGTCGGTGGAGATTCCGCACGACCTACAGCGGCGGGTGTTGGAGCATGCGGCCAGGTTGACCAGCGGGACGCCCTGAGCGGCCCGTAGAACGACGAACTAACCCCGGTAGGTGTCCGTGCCTGCCGGGGTTTCTCTATGCCCTCACAACGGCTGACAGCGGACCAGCGGTGACCGCGTTTACACGGGCGGCTGCCCTGTTGGGGCATGAAACCATCATCAGCACCAGGGGGCCACGGGCCACCCCGACTGGGGCCCGTTCCAATCAATGACGTTTACACGCGGGGTTGAACCCTGCCCAAAAACAGGAGGTTTCCCAATGAACGCTGATAGGTGCATCACCTGGGAGGGTCACACCATTTACGCCCCGGAGGGTCTGAGCGTGGCGGAATGGGCTGACGCCGCCTCCGATGATCCGGCCATGAGTGAGGCTGACGTGTTGAGCATTTGGGAGATTGCTCAGGCGTTCGCCGATGAGGGGATCATGTGAACGGCGGGCCGGAGTGCCCGCACGGCACTAAGACTCTTTCTGCGGACCAGCGACGCTGGCTGTGTCCTTCCGAGGTTTCCCCGTGTGGCCCGGAGGATGTTTCTCCGGCTACCGCGCACTATGTGGCGAACGCGCGCACGGTCCGGGAGGTGCCGCCCCGGAAGCGGGCGGAGCCTACGCGGGATTTCAGCGCGGTTCCCGTATGGGAGTGGCAGGCTGCCATTCGTGACGCTGAAGACGTCACGGGAAAGCGGCAAGAGGTTGCGTTTATCCTCTCGACGTATGCCACCCCAAAGACGGGACGGGACGTGCGGCCGGCGGCGAGCACGGTTGCGAAAGCTGCTGGCGTCCAACGGCAGAACGTTTACACGCACATCAACGGGCTAGCTGGTGACGGTTGGCTAGCCCACTACGCGACCCACCGGGGCGGCGTAAAGGTGTATGCCCTGACGATCCCTGAGCGGTAGGTGTCTGCGACCGCAGACAGGGGATGTCTGCCCCGGCAGACAGGGGATGTCTGTCACCGCAGACACAACCTTCCCAATGACCCTCCCAAGAGGGTCCCATTAAGTAACGGGCACCTACGGGTGCCCTTTCGCCTTGGTGGGTTGAACAGACAACGGCAGTAGTTAAGGGCAGCCTTACGGGCTGCCTACTACCAACAACCCCTCAACCTCAACCACCCCGGCTAGACCCAAGAGAGAGTTTCGCGTTGATCTTGAGACAGGAGGTGACTGTTGGCGACGCTTAAGCTATGCAACGGCAACCAGGGAAGATGCCCCGTGATGCTGCCGGGCAGCGGACCGGATTACTGCGATGAGCACCAGGACGATACGGGGACGGCACGGAAGCCGGCCCCGGTACGTAACCCCGTCCGCTGCTCGGTTGAGGTGCCTCACGTAACGAACACGGGTTACCGTCCCCGGCTGATTCCGCCGGGGGGTAGTCGAGGGTTCCGAACCAGCGGCACATACGGACGGATGCGCCGGGCATTCCTGCGGGCAGCAATCGACCAGGGCACCCGGTGCTGTTTCTGTGGCTTCCCCGTGGGGAGAGACGCAACCGTTGAGCACACGGATTACAGCAACCCGCTAGACATGCGCTCATGGCTCGTTGCCTGCCACACAGGCAACACGGTATGGGGCAACAGGATGACCTCACGGGGACGCAAGGGCCCACGCCCTGATCCGTACGCGCCTACCGTGCTGTAAAACCCGCTGAAACGGCCTGTGAGCCGTTTGCAGAGCTTTAGAGGGTATGGGGTAGGCCCGGCGCTAGCGGGCCCTTAGAAAGCGTCACAGCGGGCTAATCGGGGTACCACGGCACACAAATAACTCTGGGCGATTACTTCTGGATTCCCTATGTCTTAGGCCCGTTTTTGTGCGCGTGACTTCGTGACCATTCCCGGTCACGTTTACATGAAACCGCGGCTTGACCTGCGGAAACGCACGAACCAGCGTGACAAACACCGTGACCATTCCGTGACATT
>NZ_QGKS01000439.1 GCF_003172935.1 Micromonospora sicca
GTCGCCCGGTCGGCCGCGTCGCCCCCACCGGTGTCCCGCCCGGCAGCCACCGGCCCCGCCTCGGGGAGGTGGTCGTCGTGCGGCTCGGTGAGGGGCATGTGGCAAGTCTCCCACCGCGAACGGGCCCAGCGCCCAGTGAGTGAGCCGATCTCTCATCCTAGTCCCGTCGTAACCGGTGGGACGGCTGGGACGGGAGTGTCGGACCCGGCCGCTAGCGTGCCGCGGGTGGCACGAGCAGAGTACGTCCAGGAGGCGCTGGCCGGCCTGGACCGGACGGCGGGCGCGGGGGTGGACCCGGCGCTGCCGTTGTACGCGACCACCTTCGTGGTGGTCGACCTGGAGACCACCGGGGGCGCGCCGGACGGCGGCGGGATCACCGAGATCGGCGCGGTGAAGGTGCGCGGCGGCGAGGAGCTGGGGGTGCTCGCCACCCTGGTCAACCCGGGGGTGCCGATCCCGCCGTTCATCACCGTGCTGACCGGGATCACCCAGGCCATGTTGGTCCCGGCGCCGCCGATCGAGCAGGTGCTGCCGAGCTTCCTGGAGTTCATCTCCGACGCGGTGCTGGTCGCCCACAACGCCCCCTACGACGTGGGGTTCCTCAAGGCGGCCTGCGCGAAGCACGGCTACCGCTGGCCCAACCCGCGGGTGCTGGACACCGCGGCGCTGGCCCGGCGGGTGCTCACCCGGGACGAGGTGCCCAACCGCAAGCTCGGCACCCTGGCCGCCTACTTCCGCACCGCCACCCAGCCGACCCACCGGGCGCTGGACGACGCCAAGGCCACCGTGGACGTGCTGCACGGGCTGATCGCCCGGCTGGGCGGCCACCGGGTGGACACCGTCGGCGACGCGATCGAGTTCGCCCGGGCGGTCACACCGACCCAGCGCCGCAAGCGGCACCTGGCCGAGGGCCTGCCGAAGGTGCCCGGGGTCTACATCTTCCGGGCCGCCGACGACCGGCCGCTCTACGTCGGCACCTCCGGCGACATCGCCACCCGGGTGCGCAGCTACTTCACCGCCGGGGAGAAGCGGGCCCGGATCTCCGAGATGCTCGCCGCCGCCGAGCGGGTCGAGGCGGTCGAGTGCGCGCACTCGCTGGAGGCGGAGGTCCGCGAGCTGCGGCTGATCGCCGCGCACGCGCCGCCGTACAACCGGCGCTCCAAGTACCCGGAGCGGATGGTCTGGCTCAAGCTCACCGACGAGGCGTACCCCCGGTTGTCGGTGGTGCGGAACCTCGCCCCCACGGACACCGCGTACCTGGGCCCGTTCCGCTCCAAGCAGGCCGCCGAGCTGGCCGCCGCGGGCTTCCACGACGCCGTGCCGCTGCGCCAGTGCACGCACCGGCTGTCGCGGCGCACGACCATGCCGGCCTGCGCGCTGGCCGAGCTGGGACGCTGCCCGGCGCCCTGCGAGCACCGGATCACCCCCGAGGAGTACGACCACCGCGCCGCCGCGCCGTTCCGTACCGCGACCACCAGCGACCCCCAGGTCGTGGTCGACGCCCTGCTCGCCCGGATCGAAGTGCTCGCCCGCGACCAGCGCTACGAGGAGGCGGCGGTGGTGCGGTCCCGGCTGGCGGCGGTGCTGCGCGCCACGGTCCGGATGCAACGTCTGGTCGGGCTAACCGGGATCGCCGAGCTGGCCGCGGCCCGGCGTGCCGCGCGCGGCGGCTGGGAGCTGGCGCTGGTCCGGCACGGCCGGCTGGCCGGCGCCGGGTTGTCCCCGCCGGGTGTCCACCCGCGACCGACCCTGGAGGCGATCCGGGCGACCGCCGAGACGGTGCTGCCCGGGTACGGCCCGGTCCCGCGGGCCTCCGCCGAGGAGACCGAACGCATCCTGTCCTGGTTGGAGCGAGCGGAGACCCGGCTGGTGGAGATCTCCTCCGGCTGGGCCTCGCCGGTCACCGGCGCGGGCCGTTTCCGGGACCTGCTGGCCAAGGCGGAGAACGGCGGGTCCCACCAACTCTCGACCGAACGCTCATGACCAAGTGACCGATCGGACTACGTCGACTCCCTTAGGCTGTTGGAGAAGTGCAGTCCTGCCCGTTTCGCGGGCCTGCTCCCGGTCGCCGGTGACGGTGACCGTGGGGCCGGGGTGAGGAGGTGTCCCAGGTGGACGTCGACGCCGGACACGGCGCCGCCCTGGGCGGCGCCCTTCCGACCCAGCCCGGGGAGCTGCCGCTCACCCGCCGGCTGCGCTCCCTGCTCACCTGGCCCACCAGCGACGCCGACCCGGTCAACGCGCTGGTCCGCGCCCATCGGAGCATCCACGCGAGCGCCGACTCCTCCGTGCTGCGCCGCGCCTACACGATCGCGGAGAACATGCACCGCGGCCAGTTCCGCAAGAGCGGCGAACCGTACATCACCCATCCCCTCGCGGTCGCCCAGATCTGCGCCGACCTCGGGATGGACACCATCACCCTGGTCGCCGCGCTGCTGCACGACACCGTGGAGGACACCCGCTACACCCTCCAGGCCCTCGCCGAGGACTTCGGCCGGGAGGTGGCCCACCTGGTCGACGGGGTGACCAAGTTCGACAAGGCGTTCTACGGCAAGGCCGCCGAGGCGGAGACCGTCCGCAAGATGATCATCGCGGCCGGCAAGGACGTCCGCGTGCTGATCATCAAGCTGGCCGACCGGCTGCACAACATGCGCACGCTGGGCGTCCGGTCGGCCGCCTCCCGGGAGCGCATCGCCCGCAAGACCCAGGAGGTGCTGATCCCGCTCTGCGACCGGCTGGGCATCCAGACCCTCAAACGCGAGCTGGACGACGTGGTGCTGCTGCACCTGGAGCCCGACGAGCACGCCCGGATCGCCCGGCACGTGCACGACCGGCCGGCGGGCTGGGACGCGTACCTCGAGGACGTGGTGGCGAAGACCCGGGTGGCGCTGCGCCGCAGCCGGGTCGACGCCGAGGTCGCCCCCCGCCCCCGGCACCTCTATTCGATCTGGAAGGACACCGTGGCCGGCGGCCACGGCGCCCCCTTCGACCTGCCCCGCATCTCGATCGTGGTGGCCGGCCCGGCCACCGACTGCTACGCGGCGCTCGGTGCGGTGCACGGGCTGTGGCGGCCGGTGCCCGGCCGCTTCAAGGACTTCATCGCCTCGCCGAAGAACAACCTCTACCGGTCGCTGCACACCAGCGTCCGCGGCCCGCAGGACCGCACGGTCGAGGTGCTGATCCGGACCGAGGAGATGCACCGCGCCGCCGAGTACGGCGTCGCCGCCCACTACCGCTTCCCCCGCACCACCAGCCGGGCGGCCGACCGGGCCGACGAACTGGCCTGGCTGCGCCGGGTGCTGGACTGGGAGCAGGAGGCGGTCGACCCCGCGCAGTTCCTCGAGTCGCTGCGCTGCGACCTGGCCGAGGCGCAGATCCAGGTGGTGGCCGACGGCCGGCAGGTGGTCCTCCCCGCCGGCGCGACGCCGGTGGACCTGGCGTATGAGCTGAGCACCGAGCGGGGCGACCACTGCCTGGCGGCGCGCGTCAACGGCCGGCTGGCGCCGCTCTCCTCCGAGCTGGCGGAGGGCGACGTGGTGGAGATCTTCACCGAGTCCGACGCGGAGAGCGGCTTCGAGGCCGACGCCGCGCCCCGGGGGCCGCGCCGGGAGTGGCTCGGCTTCGTGAAGTCGCCGCAGGCCCAGATGCAGATCAACCGCTGGTTCGCCGAGCACACCGAGCCGGGCATCTCGATAGCCGACAAGGTACGCCTCGGCCGCGCCACCATCGGCCTGGCCCTGCGCACACACAACCGGGGACTGGCCAGCGACCTGCCGCTGCTGCGGCTGTCCGAGGAACTGGGCTACCCCGACCTGGAGACCCTGCTGGTGGCGGTCTTCGACCGGGCGGTCGAACCGGACGCGGTGGTCCGGCAACTCATCGACCTGGTCGACCACCGGCAGTAGCCGAACGCCCCTCGCGCGGCCGGTCCGGGCGGCCACTAGCCTGAACGCATGATCCCCCGCGCACGTGCCACCGGACGGGCCCTCGGCTACCAGGTCTTCTACCGGCTCCCCGTCCCGCTGCGCCGCCGGCTGGTCCGGCTCGCCGTGCCGAAGTACATCGTCGGGGCGGTCACCCTGGTCCGGGACGCCGACGCGGAGGGGCCGGGCCGGCTGTTGCTGCTGCGCCAGCCGCCCGGCCACAGCTGGACGCTCCCGGCGGGGCTGCTGCAACGCGGCGAGGCGCCGGTGGTCGGCGCGGCCCGGGAACTGTTCGAGGAGTCCGGCATCCGGGTCACCCCCGACCGGCTCCGCCCGGCCGTGCCGAACGCCGTGGTGCACGCCAAGGGCTGGGTGGACGTGGTCTTCGAGGTGGAGGTCCCGGCGTCGACCGCCGAGCTGGTGGTGGACGGCGCCGAGGTCTTCGAGGCGGCCTGGCACCCGCTGGACGACCTGCCCCGGCTGAGCCGGGCCACCGCCAACCTGCTCGGCTACTACGGCATCGGGCCGCGGGCGGGGCAGGTCCCGCCCGCCGTCCCGCCGGGGGAGTGACCGGCGCCGGACCGGGCGGCCCGGGCGGGTCGGGTCCCGGGTGGCGGGCGGCGGCCGAGGTCTGCGCCGTGGTGCTCGCCGCGGGCGAGGGCAGCCGGCTGCGACCACTCACCGCGCGGCTGCCCAAGGCGCTCTGCCCGGTCGGGAACGTGCCGCTGCTGGACCGGGCCCTGACCCGGCTGGCCGGGCTCGGCCTCGCCGGTTCGGACCGGGTCGCGGTGAACGCCTGTTACCTGAGCGAGCAGGTGGTCGACCACGTCGGGGCGCGGGCCCACCTGTCGGTCGAGCCGGGCGACCCGCTCGGCACCGCCGGCGGGCTGGGTAACCTGCGGGACTGGATCGCCGGCCGGGGCGTGCTGGTCGGCAACGCCGACGCCTACCTGGCCGACCCGCAGGCCCCACCCGGGCCGGACATCGCCGCGCTGCTCGACGGCTGGGACGGGCGGAGCGTACGGCTGCTCGGCCGGCCGGCCGACGACCCGGCGGCGCCGGGGACCTTCAGCGGCCATTGCTTCGTCGGTTTCTCGCTGCTGCCCTGGCGGCTGGTCCGCGACCTGCCACCCAGCTTCGGCGACCTGGTCCGGGCGGTGTGGCGGCCGGCGGAGGCGGCCGGCGCGCTGACCGTGGTGCCGTACCGGGGGACGTTCTACGACACCGGGACCCCGGCCGACTACCTCGCCGCCAACCTGCACGCCGCCGGGGGCGGGAGCCTGGTCGACCCGACCGCGACGGTGACCGGCCGGGTGGCGCGGGCGGTGGTCGGCGCGGGCGCGGTCGTCCACGGCGAGGTGCTTCGCGCGGTGGTGTGGCCGGGCGGCACGGTCGGGGCGGACGAGCGGCTCACCGACGCGGTCCGCGCCGGCGGCGGCCTGACGGTTCCGGCGGCCGGACGGTAGCCGGATCCACCAGCCGGGGACGCCGTGCCGCAGCGAGCCTTTAGCATGGGCGACGACGTCGACGAACGGAGAAATGTCCCGTGATCACCGCGATCGTGCTGATCGACTGCGCCACCGACTCCATCCCCGAGGTCGCCGAGACGCTGGCCAACCTCCCCGGCGTCAGCGAGGTCTACTCGGTGGCGGGCCACGTCGACCTGATCGCCATGGTCCGGGTCCGCGAGTTCGAGCAGATCGCCCAGGTCATCGCCGGCAGCATCTCCAAGGTCACCGGCGTGCTCAACACCGAGTCGCACATCGCGTTCCGGGCGTACTCGCAGCACGACCTCGAGGAGGCGTTCGCCATCGGGCTGGCCAACGCCGACTGAACGCGGCGGCCGGCCCGCCCCGGAGGACGGACCGGCCACCATCGGCCGTACGACGTCAGCTGACGCCCGGAGCCGGCGTCTCAGTGGTGCCCGGAGACGGCGACTCGGTGCCCGGGGACTCGGTGGTGCCACCCGGAGACGGGGTACCGGTGCCTCCGGGGCTCGCCGTGCCGGTCGGGGTGGCCTGCGGGACCGGGACGCCCAGGGTCTGGGCCAGGGCCACCAGCGCGTCGTAGTGCGCCTGGAGGACCGGCAGGGCGTCCTGGGCCAACTGGACCACCGACTGCTCGGAACCCTGCGAGATCTCGGTCTGGGTGGCCTGGATCGCCTGGACGTGGCCGGCCAGCTCGGCGGTCACCCACGCCTTGTCGAACTCGGCGCCGCTGAGGTTGTTCAGCCGGTCGATCACCTTCTGCTCGTCCGCGGTGGGCTCGCTGGGCAACTGCACGTTCAGCTGCTGCGCGGTGCTCTGCACCGTCTGGTCCAGCTGGGTGTGGTCCGTCACGAACTGCTTGCCGAGGTCCTTGACCTGCTGGTTCTGGCCCTTCTGCTGCGCCACGTTCCCCATGACGATCTCCGCCAGGTTCACCTGATGCAACGCCTGCAGGTACTGCGCGTCCTGCGTGGACGGCTGCGCCGCGGCCTGCGCCGCCGCGGCGGGCGCCAGCCCGACCACCACCAGGGCGGCCAGCAGTCCGAGGCGTTTGAGACCCAACATGTTTCCCCCCCTTTTTCGTTGGACCGCACGGATACCCGGCTGACCGGGGTTATTCCTGCGATTCCACCCGTCCGTGTCGTGGGGTGGCGGGCCTGCGCAGCGGGACCGCCGGGCGACACCGGCGCGGAGGGGGACGGCCGGGACGGCGGGGACGAGCGGGGCCGGAAACGGACGTGGCGCCCGCCGGAGACCCGGCGGGCGCCACG
>NZ_QGKS01000440.1 GCF_003172935.1 Micromonospora sicca
CTGCTGGGGCACGCCGGCCGGTGGGGCGAGCCCCGGTCGCTCGCCGCGGCCTGGGCGCTGCTGACCGGCGCGCCGGTCCCGCCCGACCCGACGCCCCGCCCGCCGGAGCCGCCGGGCCACGGGCAGGGCGCGCTCTTCGACGCGCCGTCCGGTCCGCCGGGCCCGGGCATCGAGGC
Organism: Micromonospora sicca; assembly: GCF_003172935.1. GTDB lineage: Bacteria > Actinomycetota > Actinomycetes > Mycobacteriales > Micromonosporaceae > Micromonospora > Micromonospora sicca. The sequence goes on from NZ_QGKS01000440.1 coordinate 177, forward strand.
GCTGGCCCGGGTGTACGCCGACCAGCTCGCCCGGATCGCGGCGACCGAGCACCCCGGCCGGTTCCGCCTGCTGGTGGCGGCGGAGTCGGCGGGCGCGCTGATCGCCGCGGAGATGGGGGCGGCCGGGCTGCCGTGGCGGGCCGAGGTGCACGACGAGCTTCTCGCCGAGCTGCTCGGCGAGGCCTCCCCGGTGGGTGGGCCGCCCCGCCGGCTGGCCGAGCTGGCCGCCCGGATCGCCGCGGCGTTCGGCGTACGCCAGCTGCACGCGGACTCCCCGGCGGAGCTGTTGAAGGCGTTCGCCCGGGTCGGCGTGGAGCTGCCGAACACCCGGGCCTGGGTGCTGCGCGGGGTGGAGCATCCGGCGGTGCCGCTGGTCCTGGAATACAAGGAGCTCTACCGGATCTGGACGGCGCACGGCTGGGCGTGGCGGGACGCCTGGGTCTCCGGCGGCCGCTTCCACGCGGAGTACGTGCCCGGCGGGGTGGTCTCCGGCCGGTGGGCCACCCGGGGCGGCGGCGCGCTGCAGATCCCGAAGGTGATCCGGCGGGCGGTGGTGGCCGATCCCGGCTGGACCTTCGTCGTCGCCGACGCGGGCCAGTTGGAGCCGCGGGTGCTGGCCGCGGTCTCCGGGGACGCCCGGCTCGCGGCGGCCGGCGGGGCCGGCGACCTCTACGCCGCGCTGGCCCGGGACGCCTTCGCCGGTGACCGGGCCCGGGCCAAGGTGGCCCTGCTCGGCGCGATGTACGGGCAGACCGGCGGCTCGGCGGTGCCCGCCCTGGCGGTGCTCAAGCGGAACTACCCGACGGCCTTCGGCTACGTGGAGGCGGCGGCGCGGACCGGCGAGGCCGGTGGCCTGGTCCGCTCCTGGCTCGGGCGCACCTGCCCGCCGGGCTCGCTCGGTTTCGCCGACGGCGACGAGGCGGCCCCGGACGCCGGCGCGGACCCGCAGGGGCCCCGGGCCCGCGCCGCCCGCTCCCGGGGCCGGTTCACCCGCAACTTCGTCATCCAGGCGACGGCCGCCGAGTGGGCCTCCACGCTGCTGGCCACGTTGCGGACGGCCCTCGCGGGCACCGATGCCGAGCTGGTCTTCTTCCAGCACGACGAGGTGATCGTGCACTGCCCAACCGGGCAGGCCGACGCGGTGGCGGAGGCGGTCACCGCCGCGGGCGCGCGGGCGGCGGCGCTGCTCTTCGGCGACACCCCGGTGCGGTTCCCGCTGGACCTGTCCGTCGTCGACTGCTACGCCGATGCGGCATAGTCGGCAATTTTCCCTTTTGCCCCGCTACCCCGCGCCGGGCGCACTCGTTGGGCCCGTTGTGCGTACGACGGGACGGACCGGGCGCAGGTGAGCCGGTGCCGTCCCCACGGTCGAGGGGGCGCAGCTGAACCGGATCGCAGGAATGATCATCGCGGCGGGCGGTGGACGTCGCATCGGCGGACCCGAGGCGCTGCTGCACCAGGGGGAGAAACCCCTGGTGAGCCGGATGATCGACACGATGGTCGAGGCCGGCTGCGAGCAGATCGTGGTCGTACTCGGCGCGGCGGCCGACCAGGTCCGCCAGACGACCGACCTGACCGGGGCTACCGTGGTGGTCAACCGGGCGTGGGGGACCGGGGTCGGTTCCTCGATCCGCGCCGGCCTGGCCGCCCTGACCGACGACGGGATCGAGGCGGTCGTCGTGGTGCCGGTCGACATGCCGGGGCTGACCGCCGGAGCGGTCCGGCGGGTCGCCGCGCTGCCGTACCCCGACGTGCTGGTCTGCGCGACCTACGACGGGCTGCGCGGCTACCCGATGCTCTTCGGCCGCCGGCACTGGGCCGGCATCGCCACCCTGGCCAGCGCCGACGTCGGCGCCCGGCCCTACCTGCTGGCGCACAAGGACCAGATCGTCGACATCGCGTGCGACTCGATCGCCGACGGCAGTCGGATCGACAGCCCCGAACTGATGGCGCTGTACGGGCTCAGCGTGCCCGAGCAGCGGGTGGGCGTCTGACCGCCCGCCGCGCCGGCCGGGCTTCCACGCCCCGACTCAGGCCAGGTCGAACAGGGCCGCCGCGTTGCCCCAGCAGACCGCCCGCAGCCAGTCGTCGCCGAGACCCAGTTCGGCCAGCCCGGTGAGCTGCTCGGCGTACGGGTAGGGGAGGTTCGGGAAGTCGCTGCCGAGCAGCACCTTGCCGGCCAGCCCCAGCTCGCCCAGCCGGGGCAGGTCGCCGGCCGGGAACGGCATGAACCGGTTGAAGAACGAGGTGAACGCCATGGTGGTGTCCAGCCGCACCCGCTCGTACTTCTCCGCCAGGTCGAGGAACGCGGTGTAGTCGGGCGCGCCCAGATGGGCCACGACCGCGGTCAGCCCCGGATGCCGGGCGAGCAGCGCGGCGAACGGCTCCGGGCCGGTGTGCGCGGTGCCGACCGGTGCGTGCCCGGCGTGCACCACCACCGGTACGCCCGCGTCGGCGAGCAGCCCCCACACCGCGTCCAGCGCCGGGTCGGTGGGGAGGAACCCGCCGACCTGGACGTGCACCTTGAACACCCGGGCGCCGGCGTCGAGCGCCCCGGCGACGTACCGGACGGCGTCCGGCTCGGGGTAGAAGGTGGCCGAGGGCAGGCAGCCGGGGGTGGCGTGGGCGAACTCCAGCGTCCACCGGTTCAGCGCCTCCGCCATCCCGGGCCGGTGCGGGTACGCCAGCGCGGTGAACGCCCGTACGCCGAGCCGGCGCAGGTGCGCCACCCGCTCCGCGTCGCTCCACCGGTACCGGATCGGCCACTCCGTGCCGACCAGCGGCCCGGCCGCGTCGAAGTATGCCCACACCTTGCGCAGCAGCCGGGGCGGCAGGAAGTGGGTGTGCACGTCGGCGAGCCCGGGCAGCCCCAGCCGCTGCCAGAACGAGGGTACGGCCCGGTCCTCGACCGGCGGGCGGCCGCCCTCCACTACGCCAGACTGCTGGGCCGGCCCGTCCGGCGAATCGGCCGGCGGTCGCGTCCCGCCGGCTGGCGGGTCGGGTGGGTCGGTCACACTTCGATGGTCAGCTTCTCGGCCCTGAAGGGGCTGAGCTTGCGGATCGTTGCTCGGTGCTGGCTGCATCGGTCACGCCGCGTTCGGAAGGCTGACGGCTGCCCAGTCCGCGGCGCCGCGTGCGGCGATGTTGCGGGCTGCGTTCACGTCGGCGTGCTCAGCGAAGCCGCACGACGTGCATCGGAAGGTGGATTGGTTGGGTCGGTTGGCCTTGGCGACGTGCCCGCAGGCGGAGCAGCCCTGCGAGGTGTACGCCGGGTCGACGTAGACGAAAGCCACTCCGGTCCGCGCCGCCTTGTAGGCGATGAACTGGCGGAGTTGGTGGAATGCCCACGAGTGCAGTGTGACCCGCTGGGGTCGTCGGAGCCGTACCCGGTCGCGGATGCCGCCCAGGTTTTCCAGGGCGATGCCGCGGCCGGTGCGTTCGGCCTCGGTCACGATCTGCTTGGCGATGCGATGGTTGATGTCGGCCGCGAATCGCGCTTCCTTGCGGCGGCGGGCCTTCAGGAGCCGCTTGGCGGACTTGGTGCCGATGCGCTGAAGTTTGGCCCGCAGCCGCTGATTACGATGGCGCACCCGGTTCAAACCCTTGCCGCAGTGCCGGGTCCCGGCGCTGGTGGTGGCGATGTTCGCGATGCCCAGGTCGACGCCGAGGAACCCGTCGGGCTCCTTAACCTCGACGTCAGGGATGTCGCAGGTGGCGTACAGAAACCACTTGCCGTCACGGTGCACCAGGTCAGACTCGCCTCTGCGGTGGGCGGACAGCACCGCGTACTGCGCGTCAGAGCACCCGAATCGGATGCCGGCCTGTCGGCCCGCCGTCGCCCAGATGGAGACTGTGCGGGAGCGCATCTGCCAGGACAGGCAGCGGTCGTCGAACGGTTGGGCGGCGTCGCGGCGGAACACGATCGGCTTCGCCTCAGCCTTGCGGCGGCGCTTCGACCCGGGTTTGCCGAGGTTGCCGGCACGGATGTTGGCCTTCAGCGTGGCGTAGGCGCCGGCGACCTTGCGGGCGACGTGGATCGCCGGCTGGGCCGACAACCCCATGTCCTTCAGCCGCCGGTAGGTGAGTCGCTGCAACGCCTGCTTGGCGAACACCCGCGCCCGGTACGCCTCGGCGGAGGCGAGGTTCGCGGCGTCGTTGCACAGGGTCAGCGTGTCTCGCAACGCCGCCTCCTGGCCGGCGTCGGGAAACAGCCGCACCTGCACGACGAGCTTCACGTCCGCAGTATAACGTCTGGCCTATGTCACCACGATGGACCTCGGACCCCAATATCCGGCGAGGCCGCAGCATCGTTCACGACCTGCACGCACATCTGGTATTCGTCACGAAATATCGCCGCGGTGTACTCGATGAGGCGATGCTCGCCCGCTGCGAGCAGGTCATGACCGACGTGTGCGCAAGCATGGAAGCCGAACTGGCCGAGTTCAACGGCGAGGACGACCACGTACACCTACTCGTGCGCTACCCCCCGAAACTAGCGATCTCCATGCTGGTCAACTCCCTCAAAGGCGTGTCCGCTCATTACCTGCGCAAGGAATTCACAGGCCAGATCAACCGGCACCTCATACACGGCCACCTGTGGTCACCGTCCTACTTCGCCGCATCCTGCGGCGGGGCGCCCCTGGCCATAGTCAAGGATTACATCGACCGGCAGAAGTGCCCCGAGTGAACCCCCATTCCTCCCGGCCCTGAACCGCCGGATTTCCTGGCGATCACCTGCTGAACACCCGTGCCTTGGCGCGCAACGCTTCGGTGAGGTAGCGGATGGCCCGGGCTCGGGGAAGAAGGTGGCCGAGGGGAGGCGGCCGGGGGTACGCGCGGCGAAGTTGAGCGTCCAGCGACTCAGCGGCTCCGCCATCCCGGGCCGCTGCTGTACGCCTGCGCGGCGAACGCCCGGACGCCGAGCCGGCGCAGGTGTGCCACCCGCTTCGCGTCGTCCTACCGGTAGCGGATCGGCCAATCGGTGCCGACCAGCGGGCCGGCCGCGTCGAAGTACGCCCACACCTTGGCCAGGCTCAAACCTCGATGTTGAACCGCTGCAGCACCGACGGCGCGACCAGCCCCACCGCGGCGAGCACCGCGAGGACGGTCAGCGCGGCCCGCAGCACGATCACCTCGGCCTTGCTGCCGGTGCGCAGCGCGATGCCGTTGGGCAGGCCGACCATCGTCCACATCCGGCGTCTGATCGGGATCGGCCAGAGGATCGGCACCCCCGCGCGGGTGATCATGTCGCCGAGGATGTGCACGAAACAACCCACCCCGACGGCGAACCCGATCAGCGGATAGCCCCGGTCGCCCGGCAGGTTGGCGAAGGTGAACCAGGCCGCGGCGGCCGAGGCCAGCGTCACGATCACCCAGCCGGCCCGCTCGGCCCACTCGTCGAAGAGCCCGCGCAGGGCCAGCCCGATCATGAAGAACAGGATGCTGACCACCGCCCACTTGCCGTAGTGGGCGCAGAGCGCGGTGGTGCCCCAGCCGACCAGCCCGGTGAACGGGAGGGTGTGGGTCAGGGTGCGGTGCCCGTTGTTGCGGCGCGGGTCCTTGCTGAGCTTGGTGGCGTAGTAGACCCCCAGCGAGATCTTCTCCATCACCTCGGCGATGAAGAGGCTGAACACGCCGAAGGTCCGGGCCACGGTCGCCCCGCCCTGGTTGCGGGTCACCTTGCCGGAGAGGTCGAGGTCGGGGAAGAGCGCCCCGCCCGCGCAGACCGCGGTCCCCACCGCGAGCGCCAGCGGCGTCTGGTGGTAGTCGGCGAACTGGTCCAGCGCCCACGACCCGGTCAGCCACACCGCCGCGCCGGACAGCGCGTGGGACGGTCCCATCATGTCGGCTCGCCCTCCCCAGAGATCTTGATCGACAAAACTACGCCACTGTAATCAGCCGCGTCGCCGAGGGGCATCACCCGGACGGTCCACTGGGGAGGGGGTCAGAGACCGGGCCGGAAGCTCTGCCGGATCATCAGGAAATATGTCGCGTTGACCTGCCAGTCGAACTCCTTTGTCAGCCATGAGACGGTGTACGCGCGGCCCGGCGCGACGGTCAGCAGCAGCCGGGCGGTGTGCACCTTGTCGCCGGCCGCGGTGACCCAGCCGCACTCCCAGAGCGCGCCGCCCCGGAACATGTCGATCGGCCCGATCTCGACCCGCCGGTAGTCGGCCAGCCCGCCGTCGCCGGTGAGCCGCCGCTCCTCCGCCCGCCAGTACGCCACCGGGTCGGCCGGCGCCGCCGTCGCGCCCACGCTCAGCAGCCGGGACCCCGCGGGCTCCCGGAAGCAGGTCACCCCGCCGTCGGTCCAGCGCAGCCAGTCCACTGGCACGGCGATCCGGAACCCGGTCGGGTCGACGTACCAGGTCCAGGCGGGGAGCAGGCCGAAGCGCTCCCCGGCCGGGGCGGGCGCGGAGCGGACCGGAGTGGCCCCGGCCGGCGGAGCGGTGGCGCAGGCGAAGCCCGCCGGCCGCGCCGCCGGGCTGCCGG
>NZ_QGKS01000441.1 GCF_003172935.1 Micromonospora sicca
TACTACGCGTCTCGTGGGCTCGGAGATGTGTAGAAGAGACAGTGATTACTCGGCGGCGATCTCCGTCCCCGATCGAGTACGCTTGTCGCACACAGGCGACGACCCGGCCATCACCGGTGAGCCTCCGGAAGAACAGCCGGGTGACCGGCCCAGTAGAACCGGACGGGACGGCCCGTCACAGCCGGCCAACGAGCGGGCGGTCGCACCTTGACCGTCAAGCGGGGTGGTACCGCGGGCCTGCCCCGGGACGCCGGACGGCGTACCGGAGAGGGCTCGTCCTCGCAGACCACAGATGAGTGAGCTGCGCGAGGAGAGCGACCCCCGATGGCCTATCCGTTGCACGACCCGACCGCCGCCGGTGTCCCGGCGAGCCCGGACCTGCCCGCGGTCGAGCGCCGGGTCCTGGAGCACTGGACGGCCGACAAGACCTTCGAGGCGTCCGTCGAGGCCCGCCCGACCGGGGAGAACGGCAAGAACGAGTACGTCTTCTACGACGGCCCGCCGTTCGCCAACGGCCTGCCGCACTACGGCCACCTCTTCACCGGGTACGTCAAGGACGTGGTGCCCCGCTACCAGACCATGCGGGGGCGGCACGTCGAGCGGCGCTTCGGCTGGGACTGCCACGGCCTGCCCGCCGAGGTGGTCGCCGAGAAGCAGCTCGGCATCACCAGCAAGGCGGAGATCCTCGACCTCGGCGTGGCCCGGTTCAACGAGGCCTGCCGCACGTCGGTGCTGGAGTTCACCCAGGACTGGGAGCGGTACGTCACCCGGCAGGCCCGCTGGGTCGACTTCGCCAACGATTACAAGACCCTCGACCTGGACTACATGGAAAGCGTCATGTGGGCCTTCAAGACCCTGCACGACAAGGGTCTGGTCTACGAGGGCTTCCGGGTGCTGGCGTACTGCTGGCGGTGCGAGACGCCGCTGTCGAACACCGAGACCCGGATGGACGACGTCTACAAGGACCGGCACGACCCGACGCTGTCGCTGTGGTTCGAGCTGACCCCGGACGAGAGCGCCCCGGAGCTGCTGCGCGGGCCGGTGCAGCTCGGCGTCTGGACCACCACGCCGTGGACCCTGCCGTCGAACCTGGCCCTCGCCGTCGGCCCGGACATCGAGTACGCGGTGCTGGAACGCGACGGGTCCCGCTACCTGGTGGGCGCCGCGCGGCTGGCCGCGTACGCCAAGGAGCTGGAGGGGTACGAGCAGGTCGGCACGGTGTACGGCCGCGACCTGGTCGGGCGCCGCTACACCCCGCTGTACGACTTCCTCGTCGAGCAGGCCGGCCCGAACGCCTACCAGGTGCTCGGCGCGGATTTCGTCACCACCGAGGACGGCACCGGGATCGTCCACCTGGCCCCGGCCTTCGGCGAGGACGACCAGAACGTCTGCAACGCGGCCGGCATCCCCACCATCGTCACCGTGGACGACCACACCCGGTTCACCGCGCTGGTCCCGCCGTACCAGGGCGAGCAGGTCTTCGACGTCAACAAGTCGGTGATCCGCGAGCTCAAGGAGCGGGGGGTGGTGCTCCGGCAGGACACCTACACCCACTCGTACCCGCACTGCTGGCGCTGCGACACCCCGCTGGTCTACAAGGCGGTGTCGTCGTGGTTCGTCGCGGTGACGCAGTTCAAGGACCGGATGGTCGAGCTGAACCAGCAGATCAACTGGACCCCGGGGCACATCAAGGACGGCTCGTTCGGCAAGTGGCTGGCCAACGCCCGCGACTGGTCGATCAGCCGGAACCGGTTCTGGGGCTCGCCGATCCCGGTGTGGCGCTCCGACGACCCGAGCTACCCGCGGGTCGACGTGTACGGGTCGCTGGCCGACATCGAGCGGGACTTCGGCGTACGCCTGACCGACCTGCACCGGCCGGCGGTGGACGACCTGGTCCGGCCCAACCCGGACGACCCGACCGGCCGGTCGATGATGCGCCGGGTGCCGGAGGTGCTGGACTGCTGGTTCGAGTCCGGCTCGATGCCGTTCGCCCAGGTGCACTACCCGTTCGAGAACGCGGACTGGTTCGAGCACCACTACCCGGGCGACTTCATCGTCGAGTACATCGGACAGACCCGCGGCTGGTTCTACACCATGCACGTGCTGGCCACCGCGCTGTTCGACCGGCCGGCCTTCCGCAACTGTCTCAGCCACGGCATCCTGCTCGGCTCCGACGGACGCAAGATGTCCAAGAGCCTGCGCAACTACCCGGACGTCTACCACGTCTTCGACGCGTACGGGTCGGACGCGATGCGCTGGATGCTGATGTCCTCGCCGGTGCTGCGCGGCGGCGACATGGCGGTCACCGAGGCGGGCATCCGGGACGCCGTCCGGCAGGTGCTGCTGCCGCTGTGGAACGTCTGGTACTTCTTCTCGCTCTACGCCAACGCCGACGGGTACCAGGCGCGTCGCCGCACCGACTCGACGCACCTGCTCGACCGGTACGTGCTGGCGAAGACGAACGAGCTGGTCACCACCGTCCAGGGGCAGATGGAGACGTACGACATCTCCGGCGCCTGCGCGACCGTCCGGTCCTACCTGGACGCGCTGACCAACTGGTACGTGCGGCGCTCGCGGGACCGGTTCTGGTCGGGCGACGGCGAGGCGTTCGACACCCTGTGGACGGTGCTGGAGACGCTCTGCCGGGTGCTGGCGCCGCTGGCGCCGCTGACCGCGGAGGAGATCTGGCGCGGCCTCACCGGGGAGCGGTCGGTGCACCTGACCGACTGGCCGGAGGCCACGGAGTTCCCCGCCGACCACGACCTGGTCGCCGCGATGGACGCCGTCCGCGCGGTCGCCTCGGCGGCGCTGTCGCTGCGCAAGGCGAAGGGCCTGCGGGTCCGGCTGCCGCTGCCGAAGCTGACCGTGGCCTCGCCGGTCGCGGACCAGCTCCGGCCCTTCGTCGACCTGGTCGCCGACGAGGTCAACGTGAAGGCGGTGGAGTTCACCGACGAGGTGTCCGCGTACTGCCAGCAGGTGCTGACCGTGGTGCCCCGGGCGCTGGGCCCGCGGGTCGGCAAGCAGGTGCAGCAGGTCATCAAGGCGGTCAAGGCGGGGGAGTGGGAGCTGGTCGACGGCGCCCCGGTCGCCGCCGGGGTCACCCTCGCCGAGGGCGAGTACGAGCTGCGCCTGGTCGCCGCCGACGCGGAGCACTCCGCGCCGCTGCCCGGCGGTGAGGGCGTGGTGGTGCTGGACACCGAGGTCACCCCGGAACTGGCCGCCGAGGGGCTGGCCCGGGACGTGGTCCGGGTGGTGCAGCAGGCCCGCCGGGACGCCGACCTGGACGTCTCCGACCGGATCGTGGTGTCGCTGTCGGCCTCCGAGGAGGTCCGGGCGGCGGTCTCCGCGTACACCGACTTCGTGGCCCGGGAGGTGCTGGCCGACACCGTCGACTTCGCCGACGGGATCGACGGCGCCGACGGCTTCACCGGTGAGGTCGGCGAGGGCGAGCGGGTGACGGTGGTCGTGCGGCGGGTATGAGGTGACGGGTGGTGGTCCGGCGGCGTGCCCGCAGCCGGACCACCACCGGCGCGGCAGGCCACCCGATCGGGCCGACGCGACCCCGTCCGCTACCGTGACACCGCCTGTTCACGTACGACCGCCGGAGGACCAGTGCCCCTGCTCTACACCATCGGCAAGCTCACCGTGGCGCCCGCGCTCCGGTTGGCCTTCCGTCCGCACGTGGAGGGGTTGGAGCACATCCCGGCGACCGGTGGTGCGATCTTCGCGGGCAACCACCTCTCCGTCGCCGACGAGCTCCTGCTCGGCACCGTCGTGCCCCGGCACCTGGCCTTCTGGGCCAAGTCGGAGTACTTCAAGGGCACCGGCGTGAAGGGCGTCTTCTCCAAGTTCGTGCTCACCGGGCTGGGCGCCATCCCGGTCGAGCGGGCCGGCGGCCGGGCGGCGCTGTCGGCTTTCGACGCCGCCATCCCGGTGCTCAAGGCCGGCGACCTGGTCGCCGTCTACCCGGAGGGGACCCGCTCGCCCGACGGCCGGCTATACCGGGGGCGGACCGGCGCGGCCCGGCTCGCCGTGGCGGCCGGCGTGCCGATCATCCCGGTCGGCGTGACCGGCACCGACAAGGCGCAGCCCATCGGCGCCCGGGTGCCCCGGCCCGGTCGGGCCGAGATCGGCATCCGGTTCGGCAAGCCGCTGGACTTCACCGGCCGCTCGGACGACCGCACCTCGCTGCGGGAGATGACCGACGAGCTGATGGCCGAGATCCAGAAGCTGACCGGCCAGGAGTACGTCCCGCGCTACGCCCCGCCGCGCGCCCACCCGCCGATCGCGGGGGAGCCCGGCGCCGTCTGACCCGTCACGGCGGGTCGCTGCCCCGGCGCTTCTCCTGAGCGACCACCGCGTCGAGGTCGGCGAGGCGGTCCATCTGCTTCATGGTGCGGGCCATCCGGGCGTTGCCCGGGATGCGGTCCCGGTTGCGGGACAGGAACGCCCAGTAGCCGGCGGTGAACGGGCAGGCGTCCTCGCCGAGCCGCTTCCGCGGGTCGTACCGGCAGCCGCCGCAGTAGTCGCTCATCCGGTTGATGTACGCGCCGCCGCCGACGTACGGCTTGGTGGTCATCCGGCCCAGGTCGGCGTACTGGCTCATGCCCACCACGTTGCCGGTCATCACCCACTCGTAGCCGTCGACGAAGCGGGTGTGGAACCACTCGACCAGTTCGGCGGGGCGCCAGCCACGCTGGAGCGCGTAGTTGCCCAGCACCATCAGCCGGGGAATGTGGTGCACCCAGGCCCGGTCCCGGACCCCGGCCAGCACGTCGGAGAGGCAGTGCGCGTCGACCGCGTCCGCGTCCAGGTCGTTCCACCAGCCCGGCAGCGACCGCCGCGCGCCCAGCTCGTTGCTGGTGCGCCAGCCGGCCTCGAAGTACCAGTAGGTGTGCCAGATGTAGTCCCGCCAGCCGAGGATCTGCCGGACGAAGCCCTCCACGCTCGGCAGTGGCGCGCCCTCCCGGCGGTACGCCCGCTCCGCGCCGCGGACCGCCTCCATCGGGTCGAGCAGGCCCAGGTTGAACGAGGAGGACAGCATGCTGTGCGCCAGCCAGGGGTCGGTCGACAGCATCGCGTCCTCGTACGGGCCGAACGCGGCGAGCCGGTGCCGCAGGAAGTGCCGCAGCCGGGCCTTGGCCTCCTTCGTGGTGGCCGGGAACCGGCGCGGGCCGTCCCGGCCGACGAACCGGATCCCCTCCCGCTCCCAGCGGTCCAGGTCGGCCCGGACCTCGGCGTCGATGTCGTCCTCCTTCGGCATCGGCGACGCCGGCACGTCGAGCTTCCCGTCCTTCGGCGGCGGCTCGCGGTTCTCAATGTCCAGGCTCCACCGGCCGCCGGCCGGGTCGCCGCCGTCCAGCAGCACCCCGTGGTGCTCCCGGGCGAACCGGTAGAACGCCTCCATCCGCAGCGCGCCGCGGCGCCGGTCGGCCCACTCGGCGAAGTCCGCCAGGCTGGTCACGTAGCCGCGCTCCGGCAGCACGGTGACCCGGTCCAGGCCGCGGACGAAGTCCAGGGCGCGCCGCGATGTGGGGTGGCAGACCTCCAGCGGCTCGCGGACCTTCCGCAACGCCTGCCCGTACGTCTCGGCGCGCAGGAAGACGGCCTGGTCGCCGAGTTCGGCGGCGCGGTGCCGCAGCGCGGACAGGATCAGGTGGGCCTTCTGCCGGTGGTGGACGCGGCGTCGGAAGACCGCCTTCGACTCGATCAGCAGGACCGGCTGCCGCCGGTCGTCGAGGAAGTGCGGTCCCAGCTGATCGGCGAACAGCAAACGCCGCGACATGTCCTGATTGTGAACCATGCGTCGGATATGGGCGTATGGAAAACGAGAGCTTTATGTATCTGAGACCATGCGCAGCGTGACGGTCAGGACTGGGTCGGGGTGACGATCTGCTGCCGCAGCGTGTCCAGCAGCGCGCCGCTGTCCTCCAGCGACAACCGGGTGAAGACGCCCGTCGCCAGGCTGCCGTGGTCGACCGAGGTGCAGACCACCACCGCGTCGCCGTCGGCGCGGCCCACCGCGCAGCGCTCGTACCGGCCCCGGACGCCGGTCTCCACCGGCACCGCGGGGTCGAGCGCGTACTGCTCGCTGAGGCGGGCCATCTCGGCCTCCGCGTCCGCCTCCGGGCTGAGCCGGAAGCCCGTGCCGCCGAAGATCGTCACCCGCTTGCCGTCGTCCGTGGCGTAGACGCCCGCGAAGGTGTCCTCGGCGAGCAGGTGGGCCTGGCGTACCTCGGTCTTCAACCGCTCGGCGGTGGCCTGGCTGCGTTCGTCCTCGCGCAGCCGCAGGCCGGCGGCCCGGTCCGGCAGCGCGGCGCTGGCCGGGTACTGGGTGGAGAGGGGCTGGACCCACCACAGTGGGACGCCGCAGCAGCAGACGAGGGTGAGCAGCAGCAGCCACGGCCAGCGTCGCCGGCGGCGGACCGGAACCGGGACGTACCCCTTCGGCGCCCGCCAGCCCGGGGGCGGGGCGACCGGCGGCAGGGCGGCTCGGCGGCGCTGCTTCGGCGGCCGGGTCGGTGCGGGCGGCGGCGGCC
>NZ_QGKS01000504.1 GCF_003172935.1 Micromonospora sicca
CGGAGATCCCATGGCAACAGTCACCACCCCCGCCCGAGCGACCGGCGGCGCCTCGGAAACGCCCGACACGCCCGGCTGGGCGCGCTGGGCCAACGAGCACCGCAAGTGGCTCTTCGCCGCGCCGGCGATGATCTTCGTCGCCGCGCTGATCGTCTTCCCGCTCGCCTGGACCGGCTACCTCAGCCTCACCGACGCCGAGGGCTCCGTCCGCGCCGAGAGCGAGTTCGTCGGCTTCCGCAACTACCTCGACGTGCTGTCGGACACCGAGCGGTTCTGGCCCGCCGTCGGGCGGACCGCCACGTTCACCGTCGTCGCGCTGCTCTTCGAGGTCGTGCTCGGCATGGCGGTCGCGCTGCTGCTGTGGCGGCCGTTCAAGGGGCAGAAGTGGGTCCGGGTGGCCATCCTGATGCCGCTGGTCGCCACCCCGGTCGCCGTCGGCATGATGTGGCGGCTCATCTTCGACCCCAACATCGGCCTGGCCAACCAGGTGCTCGGCTGGGTCGGCATCGGACCGCAGCCGTGGCTCGCCGGCCAGCACTCCGCGCTGCCCACCACCATCTTCATCGACGTCTGGCAGTGGACGCCGATGGTGGTGCTGATCCTGCTCGCCGGGCTCACCTCGCTCTCCGACGAGCCGCAGGAGGCGGCCCGGATCGACGGTGCCAGCACCTGGCAGCGCTTCCGGCACGTCACCCTGCCGCTGCTGATGCCCACGGTGATCGTGGCGATCCTGCTGCGCGGCATCGACGCGCTGAAGACCTTCGACATCCTCTACGCCACCAAGGGTCGCGGCGGCGGTTCCTTCCACGAGGTGGAGACGCTCAACGTGTACGCCTACGGCCTCAGCTTCGACTACAACGAGTACGGCGTCTCCTCGACCGTCCTCATCATCTTCTTCCTGATCATCATCGGGTCGATGTGGGCGCTGACCGCCCGCCGCAAGGAGGCGCACCGATGAAGCCCCGTCCCGCGTACCGGGTGTTCCGGGTGGTGGCGCTCGCCGTCGTGGTGCTGTCGCTGCTCGCGCCGCTGCTCTGGATGGTCGCCGCGTCGTTCAAGACCAATGTCGACATCTACGACACCGGCAAGGCGCTGGTCTTCTCGCCCACCACGGACAACTACGTCACCGTGCTCAAGCAGGCGAACTACGTCCAGTTCATCGGCAACAGCCTGTGGGTGGCCTTCGCCGCGACGGTGGCGTCGCTGCTCCTGGGCGTGCCGGCCGCGTACTCGATGAGCCGGTTCAACATGCGCAAGTCCGCGCTGGTGGTGCTGATGGCCCGGGTCATCCCGGGCGTCTCGCTGCTGGTGCCCTGGTACTACGTCTTCTCCAACCTGAAGATGGTCGGCGGCTTCGGCGTGCTGATCCTCAGCCACATGTTCGTGTCGCTGCCGCTGGTCGTCTACATCATGATGGGCTACTTCGACGGCCTGCCGGAGGAGCTGGAGGAGGCGGCGCTGGTCGACGGGCTGACCCACATCGGCGCGTTCCGGCGGATCACGCTGCCGCTGTCGGTGCCCGGCATCGCCACCGCCGGCATCCTGTCGTTCATCTTCTCCTGGAACAACTTCATGTTCGCCCTGGTGCTCTCCGGCGCCGACACCAAGACCCTGCCCGTGGCGATCTTCGACTTCGTCGGCTACGCCAGCATCGACTGGGGCGGGCTGATGGCCGCCGCCACCGTGGTCACCCTGCCGATCATGCTGATCGCCCTGTTCGTGCAGAAGTACGTGGTCTCCGGGCTCACCGCCGGCGCGACGAAGGGCTGAACAGACCATGACGACAATCGCGCGCATCGAGACCTTCCTCGTCGCACCCCGGTGGCTCTTCGTCCGCGTCGAGACCTCCGCCGGGATCGTCGGCTGGGGCGAGGCCACCTGCGAGGGGCGTTCCGAGACCGTCCGCACCGCCGTCGAGCAGCTCAGCGAGCTGCTGATCGGCCGGGACGCGCTGCGGATCGAGGACCACTGGCAGGTCATGACGAAGGCCTCGTTCTACCGGGGCGGCCCGATCCTGGCCAGCGCCGTGTCCGGCCTCGACCAGGCCCTCTGGGACATCGCCGGCAAGCACTTCGGCGCCCCCGTGCACCAGCTGCTCGGCGGCCCGGTCCGGGACCGGATCCGGGTGTACGGCTGGGTCGGCGGCGACGAGCCGAGCGAGGTCCGCGACCACATCGCCGCCCAGGTCGAGGCGGGACTGACCGCGGTCAAGATGAACGCCTCCGGCCGGATGAGCCCGATCGCCTCGGTGGCCGAGCTCGACGGGGTGGTCGCCCGGGTGGCCGCCGCCCGCGAGGTGCTCGGCGACGACCGGGACGTCGCCGTCGACTTCCACGGCCGGTTCACCCTGGCCAACGCCCGCCGGGTGGCGCCGCTGCTGGAGCCGTACCGGCCGCTGTTCCTGGAGGAGCCGGTCGTCCCGGAGAACTCCCACCTGATCGGCGACTTCGTCCGGTCGACCACCACGCCGGTGTCCACGGGGGAGCGGCTCTACAGCCGCCAGGAGTTCCTGCCCGTCCTCCA
The DNA here is from genome assembly GCF_003172935.1 of Micromonospora sicca. GTDB lineage: Bacteria > Actinomycetota > Actinomycetes > Mycobacteriales > Micromonosporaceae > Micromonospora > Micromonospora sicca. The sequence continues at coordinate 2,524 of NZ_QGKS01000504.1, forward strand.
GGCCGGCATCGCGGTCGCCCAGCCGGACCTCTCGCACGCCGGCGGCATCACCGAGGTGCGCAAGATCGCCGCACTGGCCGAGGTGTACGACGTCCAGCTCGCCCCGCACTGCCCGCTCGGGCCGATCGCCCTCGCGGCCTGCCTGCAGGTCGGCTTCGCCACGCCGAACTACCTGATCCAGGAACAGAGCATCGGCATCCACTACAACCTCGGCGCCGAGGTGCTCGACTACTGCCTCGACAAGACCCCGCTGACCTTCGTCGACGGGTACGTCGAGCGGCTCACCGCGCCCGGTCTGGGCATCGAGATCGACGAGCAGGCGGTGCGGTCGGCGGACAAGCGCGGTCACGCCTGGCGCAGCCCGATGTTCCGACACCTCGACGGCTCCTACGCGGAATGGTGATCATGACCCTCGACCTCACCGCCGAACTCGCCGCCACCCGCCTGTTGGCGGTCATCCGCGGCACCGACACCGCCGCCGCCGTCGCCACCGGCACCGCCCTGCTCGCCGAGGGCGTCCGGGTGGTGGAGGTGGCGCTGACCACGCCGGGCGCGCTCGACGCCATCGAGGCGATCCGGGCGGCGGCCCCGGCCGGCTCGCTGGTCGGCGCCGGCACGGTGCTCACCCCGGCCGCCGTCGCCGACGTGGCCGCCGCCGGGGCGCAGTTCGTGGTCACCCCGGCCGTGGTCGACTCGATCCCCGAGGCGGTCCGCCGGGGGCTGCCGGTCGCCGCCGGGGCGCTCACCCCGACGGAGGCGTACGCCGCCGTCCGGGCCGGGGCCGCCGCCGTCAAGCTCTTCCCGGCGTCGGTCGGCGGGCCGGCGTACCTGAAGGCGCTGCGCGACCCGTTCCCGGACATCCCGTTCGTCGCGGTCGGCGGGGTGGGTCTCGCCGAGCTGCCCGGCTACCTCGCCGCCGGCGCGATCGCCGTCGGCGTCGGCGGCCCGCTGGTCGGCGACGCCGCCTCCGGCGGCGACCTCGACGCGCTGCGGGAGCGGGCCCGGGCCTACGTCGCCGCCACGTCATGACCGCCGTCGACCTGCTCACCTTCGGCGAGGCGCTGGTGTCGCTGCGGTCCGCCGGGCCCCTCGCGGCCGGTGGCGCCCTGACCATGCACCTCGCCGGGGCCGAGTCCAACGTGGCGATCGGCCTGGCCCGGCTCGGCCACCGGGCCGCCTGGGCCGGCCGGGTCAGCGACGACGAGCTCGGCGGGTACGTGCTGCGCCAACTGCGCGCCGAGGGGGTGGGTGTCGACCACGTCACCCGGGACCCGGAGCGCCCGGCCGGGCTGATGTTCCTGGAACGGCGTACCGCCGACCTGACCCGGGTGCGCTACCACCGGGCCGGCTCGGCCGGCTCCGCCCTGGGCGTCGAGGACCTGCGCCCGGCCCTCGCGGCCGGCACCCGGGTGCTGCACCTGACCGGCATCACCCCGGCGCTGTCCGACAGCGCCCGCGAGGCCACCCGCTGGGCGGCCGAGACCGCGTCCCGGGCCGGGGCGCTGGTCTGCCTCGACGTCAACCACCGGGCGAGGCTGTGGCGCCGGGACGACGCCCGCGTCGTGCTCACCCCCCTCGCCGGGCACGCCTCGGTCGTGGTCGCCTCCGCCGACGAGCTGGACCTCGTCGGCGAACCGGGCGCGGCCGAGGAGACCGTGGTGGCCGGTCTGCTGGCCCGGGGCGTGGCGACCGTGCTGGTCAAGCTCGGCGGCGACGGCGCCCGCGCGTACACCGCCGACGGGGTCCGGCACGCCGCGGCGTTGCCGGTCACCGCGGTGGACACCGTCGGCGCGGGTGACGCGTTCACCGCCGGCTACCTCTCCGGGCACCTCGACGGGCTCGACCTGGCCGGACGGCTGCGCCGCGCCGTCACCCTCGGCGCCTTCGTCGTCGCCGGGCACGGCGACTGGGAGGCCCTGCCGCGCCGCGACGAACTGTCCCTCCTGGACGACCTGCAGCCCGGCAGCACCCTTCGCTGAGCATCACCCGAGAAAGGCACCTGCGTGAAGATCATCGCGGCGGACGTCATCGTCTCCAGCCCCGACCGCAACTTCGTCACCCTCAAGATAACCACCGACGAGGGGCTCACCGGCCTGGGCGACGGCACCCTCAACGGGCGGGAGCTGTCGGTCGCCTCCTACCTGGCCGACCACGTCGTGCCCCTGCTGATCGGGCGGGACCCGCACCACATCGAGGACACCTGGCAGTTCCTCTACCGCTCGGCGTACTGGCGGCGGGGACCGGTCACCATGGCCGCCATCGCGGCCGTCGACGTCGCGCTGTGGGACATCAAGGCCAAGGCCGCCGGCATGCCGCTCTACCAGCTGCTCGGCGGCGCGTCGCGGACCGGGATCATGGCGTACGGGCACGCCTCCGGGCGGGACCTGCCGGAGCTGTTCGACTCGATCCGCCGGCACCTCGACCTCGGCTACCGCTCGATCCGGGTGCAGACGTCGGTGCCCGGCATCAACGCCGTCTACGGTGTCGCCGCCCAGCCGGGCGTCGACGGCAAGCGGTACGACTACGAGCCGGCCCAGCGCACCCCGCTGCCCGCCGAGGAGGACTGGGACACCCGCGCGTACCTGCGCCACCTGCCCGAGGTCTTCGAGGCGGTCCGCAACGAGTTCGGCCCCGAGCTGCCGCTGCTGCACGACGGGCACCACCGGATGACCCCCATCCAGGCCGCCAGGCTCGGCAAGGCCCTCGAGCCGTACGACCTGTTCTGGCTGGAGGACTGCACCCCGGCGGAGAACCAGGAGGCGCTGCGCCTCGTCCGCCAGCACACCACCACGCCGCTGGCCATCGGCGAGGTCTTCAACACCGTGTGGGACTACCAGACGCTGATCCGGGAACAGCTCATCGACTACGTCCGGTCCGCCGTCACCCACACCGGGGGCATCACGGCCATGCGGAAGCTGCTCGACTTCGCCGCCCAGTACCAGATCAAGTCCGGCATCCACGGCCCGACCGACATCTCCCCGGTGGGCATGGCCGCCGCGCTCCACCTGGACCTGGCCATCCACAACTTCGGCATCCAGGAGTACATGCAGCACGGCGCGCTGACCAACGAGGTGTTCCGGCAGTCGTTCACGTTCACCGACGGCTACCTGCACCCGGGAGAGCAGCCCGGTCTCGGCGTCGAACTCGACGAGCAGGCCGCGGCGCGGTTCCCGTACGTGCCGGCGTACCTGCCGTTCAACCGGCTCAAGGACGGCACCGTCCATGACTGGTGACCGACCGCTCACCCGGCACGTCGTGGTGATGGGGGTGTCCGGGGCGGGCAAGACCACCGTGGCCCGGGGGATCAGCGAGCTGACCGGGCTCCGGTTCGCCGAAGCGGACGAGTTCCACTCCGAGGCCAACGTGGCGCGGATGCGGTCCGGCGTACCGCTGGACGACGCCGACCGCTGGCCGTGGCTGCGCGACCTCGCCGCGTGGATGGCCACCCGGCACGCCGAAGGCGTGTCCACGGTGCTGGCCTGCTCGGCGCTGAAGCGGTCCTACCGGGACGTGCTGCGGCAGGGGCCGCCGAACGTGGAGTTCGTCCACCTGGCCGGGGCGGCGGAGCTGATCCGGGACCGGATGAGCCGCCGCGCCGACCACTACATGCCGGCCAGCCTGCTCGACTCGCAGCGGGCGATCCTGGAGCCGCTGGCGCCGGAGGAGGCCGGTGTCGTGCTGGACGTGGCGCTGGTGCCGGACGAGCTGGCTGCCGCGGCCGTCGCCCGGCTCGGGCTGCCCGCCGGGATCCCGGTAAGCGGGCGATAGCACCGCCGGCCCGGGCGTTCGTCCGGGCCGGCGGTCCTCACCCGGGCCGGCGGTCCTCACCCGGGCAGGGCGCCCAGGTAGACCCAGCGGCCGTCCTCGCGGACGAAGCGGCTGCGCTCGTCCAGCATGCCCGGACGCCCCGCCTCCCGGTAGTGGGCCCGGAACTCGACCGTGCCCTCGGAGTCGAACAGGCCGCCCCGGTCGGTGCCGAGGATCTCCAGCCTGGTCCAGCGCTGCCCCGGGTCGAGCCGCAGCCGCGCCGGTCGGGTGGCGGAGTGCCAACTGCGTACCAGGTAGTCGACGTCGCCGACGGCGAAGGCGCTGAACCGGGAACGCATCAGCGCCTCGGCGGTCGCCGCCGTCGACTCGCCCCGGTGCACCGGGGCACAGCAGTCGGCGTAGGGGACCCCGGAGCCGCACGGGCAGGCTCCGGTCGTCTGGTCGGCCGCGCTTCGGCGGGCACCGCGTTTCGCCACGTGGTCATTCTCGCCGAGGGGCTCAGCGCGGCGGGCGACCAGCCCCGCCAACCGGCCCGCGGCTCGGCCGGCGGGCCGTGTTCCGCCTGCCGGACGACTCCATGGTCGTCGTCTTCTTCGCCGGCGCCCGGGTTTCCGCGGTGACCCGGGCCAGCGCCGCCGCCGTCGCCTTCCTGGCCGGCGCCTTCTTCGCCGCGACCCTCGTGGCCGGCGCCTTATTCGTGGCCTTCTTGGCGGGCGCCTTCTTCGCCATGGCCTTCTTGGCCGGCGCCTTCTTGGCCGGCGCCTTCTTGGCCGGCGCCTTCTTGGCGGGCGCCTTCTTCGCGGCGGCCTTCGTCGTGGGCGCCGTCTTCGCGGCGGCCTTCTTGGCCGGTGCCTTCTTCGCGGCGGTCGCCTTCGCGGTCGGCCGCCGGGCGGGCGCCGCCGTCGCGGCGACTGCCTTCTTCCGGGCCACCCGGGCCGTCGTCGGGGTGGGCTTCTCGCCCGGGGTCTTGGCCGCGCTCGTCCCGGTGGCCCGTTTCGTGGCGGCCGCGACCTTCTTCGCCGCCGCCGCCCGCTTCGGCGGTGCCTTGCGGGCCCCCGTGGCCTTCCGCGCGCTGGTGGGCCTGGTGGCCGTCCGGGTGCCCCTCGCCGCGTCCGCCATCGTCGCTCCTCCTCGGGGATCTGCCCCGACCCCGGTCGGCAGTGCCGCCGACGGGCAGGGCGCTGGCCAGCCTCGTCGGACCGGCCCCGGCGGGCTGCTGTCTTCCCTCGTCCCTGACCCCCAAACTTGCGCGCGGAGGAGCCCTCACCCGGCCCGCGGTACGCGCGGTGCCCCGCTATGCCACCGGGACCGGCGGCATCGCCCTTACGGCGACGGCGTCTCGGCAAGGTCGGCGGGATCGAGGTGCAGCGTCGCGAGCAGGCCCGCGTGCTTGTTGAGGTCGACCTCGTCGGGCAGCTCCCGCCTGATCCAGTCGGCCCGGACGTGCTGGCCGCGGGCCCGTAGCACGTCGATGATCCGGTGCCTGGCGATCTTCATGGTTGCTCCCTGGTGAGGCCGTTGCGGAGATCCCCGGCCGCGGCCTGATATCGGTCGGGGAAGTGGCGCCGCGCGCGCGGCGGACCACAGGTGCGGAGCGTGGAACCGGGTCCCAGGCGCGGACCTGGCGCCGGCAGCCCGGCGATGGGCGGGGACGCCTCGGTCAGGTCGGCGACGGTGGTCCGGCGGGACGCGGTACGGACATGACGTCCCCTGGGTGGATCCGGCGTGGCGGCCACCTCGAAAGTGGGATGTCGTCGATTCCGGGATGGTCCCACCCTACGCCCCGCCAGTCCGGCGGCGGCGCGCGACGGTCAGCGGGGCGGAGCAGGCCCTGATCGGCCTGCCCGTGCCGATTGGCTCAAGAATCAGCGTCCCGATCGGCTCTCACGGTGGGCCGATCCGTGGCCTACCGTCGTCTCGTAACCGCTCAGGAGGGACCGAGACGACGATGACGAACGCCGACATGTGGTTCGACCCGCGCTGCCCGTGGGCCTGGAACGCCTCCCGCTGGCTGCTGGAGGTGGAGCGCGTCCGGGAGGTACGGCTCCGCTTCCACGTGCTCAGCCTCACCGTGCTCAACGACGGCCGGGACGGCCTCGACGAGTGGTACCGCGAGTGGCTCAGGCCCGGCCTCGGCCCGGTGCGGGTGGCGATCGCCGCCGAGCAGAAGTTCGGCAACGAGGTGCTGCGCGATCTCTACACCGCGCTGGGCAACCGGATCCACCACGACCGCGCCCCGATCGGTCGCGACCTGTACGTCGCGGCGCTGGCCGAGGTGGGCCTCCCGGTCGAACTGGCCGACGCGGCCGACTCCACCGAGCACGACGAGGCGCTGCTGGCCAGCCACCGCGCCGGGCTGGAGCCGGTCGGCGAGGACCTGGGCACCCCCGCCATCCACGTCACCGACGACGCCGGTCGGCGCAACGCCTTCTTCGGGCCGGTGGTCGCGCCGATCCCACGCGGGGAGGACGCCGGGCGGCTCTGGGACGGCGTGCTGCTCGTCGCCGGCACCGACGGCTTCTTCGAGCTGAAGCGGGCGCGTACCCGCCGGCCGATCGAGCACTGAGCGCTGCCCGATCGACTCCGGCCACCGCCCGGACCGGGCGCCGCCCGGCATCACCACTCGACCGGCAGCGGCACCGGGCGCTTGGCCACCCGGTCGTCCCCCGAGGACCGGCCGCGCAGGTGCCGGGCCAGCCACGGCAGCAGGTGCCGCCGGGTCCACGCCAGCTCGGCCCGGACCACCTCGTGGCGGGGCCGGCGGACGGCCGCCGGCAGCGGGTGCGACCAGGAGTCGTCGTACCCGGGCAGGCCGGCGGTGTGCGCCAACGCGGCGGCGATCCGTTCGTGCCCGGCGCTGTTGGCGTGCAGCCGGTCGTCGCTCCACAGGCGCGGGTCCGAGGCCACCGGGTGCGCCCCCAGGTCCAGCAGGGTGGCGCCGGTCTCGGTGGTGACCGCCCGGACCGCCGCGTTGAACGCCGCCACCCGGCCGCGCAGCGGTCGGGCCAGCGGCATCACCGGCGCCGGATCGGGCAGGGTGAAGGTGAGCACGGTGGCCCCCTGGCCGACCAGGGCCCGCTGCATCGCGCCGACGTCCTCGGCGATCCGGTCGGCGTCGAACGCCGGCCGGAGCACGTCGTTCATCCCGGCCACCACGGTCGCCAGGTCCGGCGCCAGCTCCAGCGCCACCGGCAGCTGCTCCGCCCGGATCCGCGCGGTGGTCCGGCCGCGGATGGCCAGGTTGGCGTACTCGAGGCCGCCCTGCGCGCGGGCCACCGCCAGGGCGAACCGGTCCGCCCAGCCCCGGTAGCCGCCGTTGCCGTCCGGGTCGTCCAGCCCCTCGGTGGTGCTGTCGCCGATCGCCACGTACCGCTGCCACAACATGGCCGCCAGCTTAGGACCGTCCCTCGCCCGGGCTCAGCGGCCTGGTCGACGGCGAGCGTCACCTGCCCGGCGATCCACCGCTGGACCTGGTGTCGCCGCTGCTGTTCCGGTGTGCCGAGAACAGCCTTGACAAGCCCTGACGCTGAGGCGGGAGAGGTTCAGAGCCAGCCGGAGCGGCGGAACAACCGGTACAGGGTGACCGCGGCCAGGGCCATCAGCAGCAGGGCCGCCGCGTAGCCGTACCGCCAGCCCAGCTCGGGCATGTGAGCGAAGTTCATGCCGTAGATCCCGGCCACCGCGGTCTGGGTGGCGGCAATCGCCGCCCAGGCGGCGATCTTGCGCATGTCGTTGTTCTGGTCGACGGCGAGCTGCGCGAGGCGGGACTGCAGGATCGAGTTGAGCAGGTCGTCGTACCCGCCGATCCGGTCGACCGCCCGGGTCAGCCGCGCCTCCACGTCGACGAACCAGCGCTGCAATGCCGGCGGCGGCCCGCCGTCGCGCCGCTCGACCAGGTCCCGCAGGGGCGCCTGCAACGGCAGCACCGCCCGTTTGAACTCCACCACCTCGCGCTTGAGCTGGTAGATGTGCTGGATGTCGGCGCTGCCGTCGCGGGCGAAGACGCTCTCCTCGACGCGTTCCAGGTCCCGTTCCAGGTGCCCGGAGACCTCCAGGTAGAGCTCCACCATCCGGGCGCAGACCGCGTACGCCACCGCCCACGGTCCCTCGGCCAGCACACCCGCACGGCGCTGGATGTCCTCCCGGACCGGGGCGAGGGCGCCGGCCGCGCCGTGCCGGACGGTGATCACGAAGCGGTCGCCGAGGAAGACCATCACGTCCCCGGTGTCGATCACCTCGGAGGTGTCAGTCAGTTCGGTGTGCTCGACGTAACCGGCGGTGCGCAGCACCAGCAGGGTGACGTCGCCGTGCCGCTGGACGGTGGGGCGGTGCCCGTCGGCGAGGGCCTGCGCCACGCTGAGCTCGTCCAGCCCGAAGGTGCGGCCGACCGCCGCCATCACCGCCGCCCCCGGCTCGTGCAGGCCCAACCAGACGAAGGAGCGCCGGGTGCGCCGGCTGCGCGCGTACGCGTCGGCGTAGTGTGGGCGCCCCGGCTCCCGCTTTCCGTTGACGTAGACGGCGCAGTCCACCACGGCGTCGGGGTTGGACCGTCGGGCGGCCGGCGTGGCCGCCGCGTCGGCCGGGCGGCCGAGCAACCGACCGAGCAGGGCGGGAAGCCGGGGGCCCCGCCGGGTCCGTACCGCCGACCGGTCCACCGCGCACCTCCGCCCCGCCGGGAACTGACGGCCTACCGTACGGCACGTGCCGTCGGTGCGGTCAGTGCGTGGCCGTGGCGAAGACGACGATGTTGTCGGGGTAGCTGCCGGTGCGGGGGTTGAACCGGCCGCCGCAGGTGATCAGCCGCAGCCGGGCCGCGGAGTCGCCGCCGTACACCCGCTCGGTGGGGAAGCGCTCCTTCGGGTACGCCCCCACACCGTCCACGGTGAACGTCGCCTGCCGGCCGTCGGCCCGGGCGACCTGGATGAGGTCGCCGGGCTGGAGCCGGCCGAGGTCGAAGAAGACGGCCGGACCGGTCTGCGAGTCGACGTGCCCGACCAGGACGGCGTTGCCGGCCTCGCCCGGGGTTGGACCGCGGCGGTACCAGCCGGCCACCTCCGGATGGTCCAGCGGCGGCACCTCCAGGGCGCCGTCGTCGTCGGTGGCGACCGGGACGATCTCCGCCCGGACGCCGATGCGGGGGATGGCGATCCGGACCGGTTCGGACCGGGGAAGCACCGGCCCGGGCGAGCTGGACCGTTCGGAGGTCGGGGCGGCCGAGGCTCCGGGCTGCGGCGGCCGGTTCGCGGTGGTGCCGAGGCCGGCGGCGACCAGGCCGGCCCCGGTCGCGCCGGTCAGCGTGACCGCCGCGACCACCGCGGCGGTGCGAGCCCGCGACAAGCCGCGCTCGGGGTTGCGCTGGGGCGACAGGTTCCCACCTCCGTCCGACGTGGGCGTGGTGCCCGCGCCGGTCACGCCGGCGCGGGCACCCTCGCACAAGGGATGGTGTGTGGCGGCGTCTCAGGCGACGACGGAGGCGCGGCGCCGGCGGCGCAGCAGCACGTACGTCCCGCCGGCGACTGCCCCGGCGGCGAGCGCACCGCCCGCGACGAGGACGCCGGCGTCCGGTCCCTGGCCGCCGCCGCCGGCCGGCGCGCCGCCGATCGGGGTGACGGTGAACTGGGCGGAGCCGCCGCTGCTGCCGTCGCCGCAGGTCGTGGTGACCGTGTACGTCCCGAGGGTGAACCCGGCGGTGAAGAGTTCGGCGCTCAGGCCGCCGCCCGCCGCCGCGGTCGTGGACCGGACGTTCTCGTCCCGGTTCGGTCCGGTGACGCGGAAGATCGCGTCACCCACGTTCGGGTTGCAGGTCGTGGTGAGCACGACGGTCCCGCCGACCGGGGTGGTCGCTGGTGAGACGGTGGTGGTTTGCGCGAGCGCGGCGGCCGGGAGCAGGAGTGCGCCGAGGCCCACGCCGACCGCCGCCGATCCGAGAATTCTCTGTGCCTTCATCCGCGTCTTCCCTCACTTTTCGTCCGCTGTCTGCGTGGGACGTCGTTCGGGTGGCCAACTCCGTGACTAGCACCGGTGTGGCCAACACTAGGAGGGTTGGGTTGCCCGTCCGGCGTAAATGAGAAATCTTCGTTGCCGTCACGTGTTCCCCCTCCCGCCGGGGAGCGGCGGAAATGCCCACCCAGGACGGCCGTAACGCCCTGGAGCTCTGGTTCCTCCTGGGCCGTCCGTGGCGATCTGCGCCCCGCGGGCTCGTCGCGGCCGTGTGCCCGGTGCGACCGCTCCTGTCCTCGATGTCGGAAACCCGGACGCGGGTCCGGTGACACCGGTGCCGCCGATTTCGCCGGCCGGCGCCCGAGGGTCAGCCCGCGCGACCGACCGGCGGGCGACAGTGGCCGGTGCCGGCGCCGACCCGGGGGCGCCGTACGTCCAGAATGGAGGGTCAAAGGTGCCGGGCAGCCGCTCGCCGCCCGGAAGGCACCGTTCGCCGCACCGGGCCGACCGCTCCCGGTGGCTGTGCCGTCACTCAGGTCGCGGCCCCGACCAGCGAGAACTACAGTCGGCAGGAGCACACCGGATAGATCGCGACACATGTCACGGTGAGGAGCGAGCCGATGACCAGTCCGGCCGGCGTCGAGGTCACGGGACCGATGCACCCCCGGTACGACGAGATCCTCACCCCGGAGGCGTTGGCCTTCCTCGCCGATCTGCACCGCGCCTTCGACGCGCGCCGCCGGGACCTGCTCGACCGCCGGCGGCGGCGCGAGGCCGAACTGGCCGACGGCGCGCTGCTGGACTTCCTGCCCGAGACGCGGGAGATCCGCGAGGCGGACTGGCGGGTCGCCGAACCGGCGCCCGGCCTGGTCGACCGCCGCGTCGAGATCACCGGCCCCACCGACGCGAAGATGACCATCAACGCGTTGAACTCCGGCGCGAAGGTGTGGCTCGCCGACCACGAGGACGCCAACACCCCACTCTGGCAGAACGTCGTCTCCGGTCAGCTCAACCTGCGCGACGCCATCGACCGCAAGCTCGACTTCACCTCCCCCGAGGGCAAGCAGTACGCGCTGCACGACGGCGAACTGGCCACCATCGTGGTACGCCCGCGCGGCTGGCACCTCACCGAGAAGCACATCCTGGTCGACGGTGAGCGCACCTCCGGCAGCCTGGTCGACTTCGGGCTGTACTTCTTCCACTGCGCCCGCCGGCAGCTCGACCGGGGCGCCGGGCCCTACTTCTACCTGCCGAAGATGGAAAGCCACCTCGAGGCCCGACTGTGGAACGACGTGTTCCTGGCCGCCCAGGAACGGCTCGGCATCCCGCGCGGCACCATCCGGGCCACCGTGCTGATCGAGACCTTCCCGGCCGCCTTCGAGATGGACGAGATCCTCTACGAGCTGCGCGAGCACTCCGCCGGGCTGAACGCCGGCCGGTGGGACTACATGTTCAGCGTGATCAAGAAGTTCCGCACCCGGGGCAGGGACTTCCTGCTGCCGGACCGGAACGCGGTGACGATGACGGTGCCGTTCATGCGCGCGTACATCGAGCTGCTGGTGCGGACCTGCCACCGGCGCGGCGCGCACGCCATCGGCGGGATGGCCGCGTTCATTCCCAGCCGGCGCGACCCGCAGGTCAACGAGATCGCCCTGACCAAGGTCCGCGACGACAAGACCCGCGAGGCCAACGACGGGTTCGACGGCTCCTGGGTGGCCCACCCCGACCTGGTGCCGGTCTGCCGGCAGGTCTTCGACCAGGTCCTCGGCGACCGGCCGAACCAGCTCGACCGCGCCCGCGAGGAGGTGCGGGTCAGCGCCGCCGAGCTGCTCGACGTCCGGTCCACCCCCGGGCAGCACACCGAGGCCGGGCTGCGCAACGCGGTCAGCGTCGGCGTGCAGTACCTGGCCGCCTGGCTGCGGGGCACCGGCGCGGTGGCCATCTTCAACCTGATGGAGGACGCCGCCACCGCGGAGATCTCCCGCAGCCAGGTGTGGCAGTGGCTGCACAACGACGTCACCCTCGACGACACCGGCGAGCGGGTCAGCCGGGAGCTGGTCGAGCGGATCGCCGACGAGGAGATCGGCAAGCTCCCCGGCGACCCGGGCGACTACGCCGAAGCCCGCGCGCTGTTCATGGAGGTCGCCGTCGCCGACGACTTCGCCGACTTCCTCACCGTGCCCGCGTACGAGCGGATGCCCTGACCGACAACCGACGCGGAGGTGGGCGATGAGCACGACCACGACGGACCTGACCGCCCTCGCCGCCGCGCTGCGGGCCGCCGTCGGCGCCGACCGGGTGCTCAGCGACCGGCAGGAGCTGCGCACCTACGAGTGCGACGGGCTGGCCCAGTACAAGGTGGTGCCGGCCCTCGTCGCGCTGCCCGCCGACGCCGCGCAGTGCGCCGCGGTGGTCCGGGCCTGCGTCGCCGCCGGCGCGCCGTTCGTGGCCCGCGGCTCCGGCACCGGGCTCTCCGGAGGTGCGCTGCCGCACGCCGACGGGGTCCTGATCGTCACCTCGCAGATGCGGGACATCCTGGAGGTCGCGCCCTCCGACGAGCGGGCCGTGGTGCAGCCGGGCGTGATCAACCTCGCGGTGAGCCGGGCCGCGAACCCGCACGGCTGGTACTACGCGCCCGACCCGTCCAGCCAGCAGATCTGCTCGATCGGCGGCAACGTGGCGGAGAACTCGGGCGGCGCGCACTGCCTCAAGTACGGCTTCACCACCAACCACGTCACCGGCGTCGAGCTGGTCACCCCCGACGGCGACCGGGTACGCCTCGGCGGCCGCGCCCCCGACGCCCCCGGCTACGACCTGCTCGGCGCGTTCGTCGGCTCGGAGGGCACCCTCGGCATCGCCACCGAGGTGACCGTCCGGCTGACCCGGCTGCCCGAGTCGGTGCGGACGCTGCTCGCCGCCTTCGACAGCACCGACCAGGCCGGCGCGGCGACGTCGGCCATCATCGCGGCCGGGGTGGTGCCGGCGGCGGTGGAGATGATGGACGCACTCGCCATCTCCGCCGCCGAGGCGGCCGTGCACTGTGGCTACCCGCCCGGCGCCGGGGCGGTGCTCATCGTCGAGCTGGACGGGCCGGAGCCGGAGGTGGCCGCCCAGTTCGACCAGGTCGAGCGGCTCTGCCGGGACAACCGGGCGTTCGAGATCCGGATCGCCGCCGACGACGTCGAGCGGGCGCTGTTCTGGAAGGGCCGCAAGTCCGCGTTCGCCGCCGTCGGCCGGATCAGCCCCGACTACATCGTCCAGGACGGGGTGATCCCGCGGACCGCCCTGCCCGAGGTGCTGCGCCGCATCGGTGAGCTCTCCGCCGAACGCGGCATCCGGGTCGCCAACGTCTTCCACGCCGGCGACGGCAACCTCCACCCCCTGGTGCTCTTCGACGCCGCGGTCGAGGGGCAGACCGAACGCGCCGAGGAGGTCTCCGGGGCGATCCTCGACCTCTGCGTCCGGCACGGCGGCTCGATCACCGGCGAGCACGGCGTCGGCATGGACAAGGCGAAGTACATGCCGCGGATGTTCACCGCCGACGACCTGGACACCATGCAACTGCTGCGCTGCGCGTTCGACCCGGCCGGGCTGGCCAACCCGGGCAAGGTGTTCCCGACGCCGCGGCTCTGCGGCGAGGTCCCCGGCCGGCGCAAAGGGGTCCACCCCGCGCAGGAGGCCGGCCTGGCGGAGGTGTTCTGATGCCCGCCGACGCGATCCTCGACCGCCTCCGTGCGGCCGCCGACGGAACGACCACGACCGATGGTCGGCACACCGACGGCCTGCCGTCGCAGGCCGCGGCCGGCCGGACCGACAACCCGGACGGCCCCGAGCCGGTCCGGCCCGCCGGTGAGCAGGACGCGATCGCAGGGGTGCCGGCCCGCTACGTCGCCATGCCCCGGGACACCGCCCAGGCCGCTGCCTTGCTGCGCGCGGCCGCCGCCCTCGACCTGGCCGTGACGTTCCGCGGCGGCGGGACGAAACAGGATTGGGCAAGCCCGCCGCGCCGCCTCGACCTGATCGTCGACACCACCGCGCTGGCGGGGGTGGTCGAGCACGCCGCCGGTGACCTGATCACCGTGGTCCGGGCCGGCACCGGCCTCGACGCGCTCGCCGCCGCGCTGGCCGCGGCGGGCCAGCAACTCGCCCTGGACGCGCCGCTGCCCGGCGGCACCGTCGGCGGGGCGGTCGCCACCAACGCCAGCGGCCCCCGCCGGATGCTCTACGGCACCGCGCGCGACCTGCTCATCGGGGTCACCCTGGTCCGCGCCGACGGGGTGGTCGCGCACGCCGGCGGCAAGGTGGTCAAGAACGTCGCCGGCTACGACCTGGGCAAGCTGGTCACCGGCGCGTACGGCACATTGGGGCTGGTAACCGAGTGCGCGTTCCGGCTGCACCCGCTGCCGGCCGCCGCCGCGTACGTCACCCGGCGGGTCGACGACGCGGCCGAGGCGGGCCGGCTGGCCGGCACGGTACGCGCCGCGCAGCTCGTGCCCGCCGCGCTGGAGGTGGACGCGCCGGCCGGCGGGGGAGCGGCGGTGACGGTGCTGCTGGAGGGCACCCCGGCCGGGGTGGCCGCCCGGGTCGAGGCCGCCGCGCGGCTGCTCGGCACCGACGCCACCGCCGCCGACCAGGCCCCCGAGGGCTGGGGCCGGTACCCGTGGCGGGACGGCGACACCGGGCTGAAGCTGACCGCGGCGCTCTCCGGCGTACCGCGGCTGCTGGCCGACGCCCGCGCGGCGGCCGACCGGCACGGCGTGCCGCTCGCGCTGCGCGGCTCGGCCGGCGTCGGTGTCCTGCACGCCGGAGTGCCCGGCACGGCCGAACCGGAACGGGTCGCCGGCCTGGTCGACGCGCTGCGGGCGGCGACCGCCGCCGTCGCCGGGCACGCCGTGGTGCTCACCGCGCCCCCGACCGTGCGGGACCGGGTCGACCTGTGGGGGCCGGTCGACGGGCTGGCGCTGATGCGCCGGGTCAAGCAGCGGTTCGACCCCGACGCCCGACTCGCGCCCGGCCGATTCGTCGGAGGGATCTGATGACCATTCCCCAGCAGCCCGGCGAGCGTCCGGTCACCTCGCCCGGCGGCACCTTCCCGGCCACCGGGCCGCGCGACGTGCTCGGCCTGGCCGCCCAGCCGCCCGACGGGGGCGCCTTCGACGCGCACCACCCGCCCGCCGCCGAACTGATCTCCGACTGCGTGCACTGCGGTTTCTGCCTGCCCACCTGCCCCACCTACGTGCTGTGGGGCGAGGAGATGGACTCGCCCCGCGGGCGGATCTACCTGATGAAGGAGGGCCTGGAGGGCGAGCCGCTGTCCGACTCAATGGTCACCCACTTCGACCGCTGCCTCGGCTGCATGTCCTGCGTGACCGCCTGCCCCTCCGGGGTGCGCTACGACCGGCTCATCGAGGACACCCGGCAGCAGGTCGAACGCCGGCACCGCCGGGGGCCGCGGGAGCGGGCGCTGCGCGCGGCGATCTTCGCCCTCTTCCCGTACCCGCGGCGACTGCGGCTGCTGCGCGGGCCGCTGCGCGCGTACCAGGCCAGCGGGCTGCGCCGCCTGGTCGCGCGGACCGGGCTGCTGCCCCGGCTGGCGCCCACCCTGGCGGCGCTGGAGTCGCTCGCGCCCCGCCTCGGCAGCCCCGCCCGCCTCCCGGCGCGGATGCCGGCGGTCGGGCCGCGCCGGGCCGTGGTCGGCATGCTCACCGGCTGCGTGCAGTCCGCGTTCTTCCCGGAGGTCAACGCGGCCACCGCCCGGGTGCTCGCCGCCGAGGGCTGCGACGTGGTGATCCTGCCCGACCGGCAGGGCTGCTGCGGCGCGCTGAGCGTGCACAACGGACGCGAGGAGGAGGCGCGCCGCTTCGCCCGCCGGACCCTGGACGCGTTCGCCGCCGCCGGCGTCGACTTCTTCGTGGTCAACGCGGCCGGCTGCGGCTCGACCCTGAAGGAGTACGGCGACCTGCTGCGCGACGACGCCCGCTACGCCGCGCTCGCCGCCGACTTCGCCGGCAAGGTGCGCGACCTGTCCGAGCTCCTCGACGAACTGGGCCCGGTCGCCACCCGGCACCCGCTGCCGGTGACCGTCGCGTACCACGACGCCTGCCACCTCGCCCACGCCCAGGGCGTCCGCGCCCAGCCCCGCCGGCTGCTGCGCGACATCCCCGGGCTGGAGCTGCGGGAGATCGCCGACCCGGAGATCTGCTGCGGCTCCGCCGGGATCTGGAACGTGCTCCACCCCGGGCCGGCCGCCGAACTCGGCGACCGCAAGGCCCGGACCGTACTGGCCACCGGGGCGCGGCTGCTCGTCACCGCCAACCCCGGCTGCCTCATGCAGGTCGCCGCCTCGGTGACCCGCGCCGGCGGCGACATCGCCCTGGCTCACACCGCCCAGGTCCTCGACGCCTCCCTCCGCGCCCGCCCGGTGGAGGAGCTGCTGTAGGACCCACCCCTTTTCACGTGTCGAGGTGACTCATGTTCGAACAGTTCACAGTCGTCACCGATCCCGTCGGTGACTCCGTCGCGCTCTCGGCCATCTTCGCGGTCCTGCCCCTGCTCACCCTGTTCGTCCTGCTCGGCGTGCTGAAGGTCAGGGCCTGGCTGGCCGGCGTGATCTCCCTCGCGGTCGCGCTGGTGGTGGCGATCGCCGTCTACGCTATGCCGGTCGGGCAGGCCGTGCTGTCGGCCACCGAGGGCGCGGCCTTCGGCTTCTTCCCGATCCTGTGGATCGTCATCAACGCGATCTGGGTCTACAACCTCACCGTCGAGAGCGGACACTTCGACGTGCTGCGCCGCTCGTTCGAACGGGTCAGCCCGGACATGCGGATCCAGGCGATCATCATCGCGTTCTGCTTCGGCGCGCTGCTGGAGGCCCTCGCCGGCTTCGGCACCCCGGTCGCGATCACCGTGGTGATGCTGATGGCGCTCGGCTTCCGCCCGATCCACGCCGCGTCGGTGTCGCTGTTGGCCAACACCGCGCCGGTGGCCTTCGGCGCGCTCGCCACCCCGATCGTCACCCTGGCCAGCGTCACCTCCGGGGTCAACGACGACTCCCGGCTCACCGTGGACACCCTCGGCGCGATGGTCGGCCGGCAGACCCCGATCCTCGCGGTGGTCGTACCGCTGATGCTGGTGGCCCTGGTCGACGGGCGGCGCGGCATCCGGCAGACCTGGCCGGCCGCGCTGGTCGCGGGTGTGACCTTCGGGCTGGCGCAGTTCGTCGCCGCGAACTACATCTCCGTGCCGCTGACCGACATCGTCGCCGCGCTGGTCTCGGCCGCCGCCGTGGTCCTGCTGGTCCGCGTCTGGCGCCCGGTCACCCCGGCCGACCTGGGTCGCGAGCCGGCGGCCGTGCCCGCCGCCAGGGGGCCCGTCGAGGCCGAGCTGGCCGGTCCCGGCACGGTCCGCGCCGCCGCGGTCAGCCGCTCCGGTACGACCACCGCCGCGCCCGCCCTGGATGGACCGGGTGGCGAAACCCCGCCGGGTGACCCCCGCATCGACGAGACCGCTCCCGCCGGCCGGCACCGCACCGGCGGCGACGACCTGGAGCCACGGCCCGCCGACCAGGCTCGCGCCGCCACGGCGGACGGCCGCCGGATCGCCGACACCCCGGCCGAGGTGGCCCGCGCCTACGCCCCCTACCTGATCATCATCGCGATCTTCTCCGTCGCCAACCTCGGGCCGGTCAAGGCGGCCCTGGCGAAGGAGCCGTGGACCGTGAAGTTCGACTGGCCCGGACTGGACATCCTGGGCGGCAACGGCAAGCCGCTGTCGTCGGCCACGTTCACCCTCAACTGGCTGCCCGCCGCCGGCACGCTGATGATCCTCGCCGGCATCCTCACCGCCCTGGTGCTGCGGGTCTCCGCCGGCCGGGCGCTGAGGGCGTACCGCCGCACCTACGTCGAACTGCGGTACGCGATCGTGACGGTGATGGCGGTGCTCGCCCTGGCGTACGTGATGAACCAGTCGGGGCAGACCAACACCCTCGGCGCGTTCCTCGCCGCGGCCGGCGGGGCGTTCGTCTTCCTCTCGGCGATCCTCGGCTGGATCGGGGTCGCGGTGACCGGCTCGGACACCTCGGCCAACGCGCTGTTCGGCGCGTTGCAGGTGCAGACCGCGGCGCGCGCCGGGCTGGACCCGGTGCTGCTGGCGGCGGCCAACTCCTCCGGCGGCGTGCTCGGCAAGATGATCAGCCCGCAGAACCTGGCGATCGCCGCCGCCGCGGTCGGGATGGCCGGCCGGGAGGGGGAGATCTTCCGCAAGGTGTTCGGCTGGAGCCTGCTCCTGCTGCTGCTCATGTGCGTGCTGGTCGCGTTGCAGGGCTCGCCGGTGCTCGACTGGATGGTGCCCTGACCTCGCTGGACAGGTCCGGCCGTCCCCTCGTGGGGACGGCCGGCGGACATCTCACGGTCACCGGGCCGGCGGCTCGGCCCGGACCAGACCCACCTCGTAGGCGAAGACCACCGCCTGGACCCGGTCGCGCAGGCCGAGCTTGGTGAGGACCGCCGCCACCCGGTGACGCCGGGCCGGCACTGCGCGGGTCCGCGGTCCTTGACAACCTGACCGACGGGTGCCTACCGGCTGCCGTGTCGTGCCTCGGTGGCAGGAAAGGGTGTGGTGGTGGCGAGTCCGATGCCGACCGCGGTGAGCAGGACCAGCGCCCCGAGACCGGGTAGGCGGGCCGTCGCCGGCGCGGTGAGCGCCACGAGCAGCACCCCGAGCATGCGCCGCCGGGACGTCCTGCCGTGGGCACGTTGCCAGATCAGCTGGTCGCCGAGGAGGTAGACGATCACCCCGCCGTACAGGGCGGTGTGTCCCCAGGGGTCCGGCGCCGCCGTCGGCCGGTACGCCAACTGAGCCAGGGCCGACTTCAGGCCGAAGGCGATCAGGATCAGTCCGGCGACGGGCAGCAGATGCAGGTAGGTGTAGGCGTCCCGGGCCAGGGCCGCCCGTAGGCTGTTCGGGACCTGCCGGAGGCGGCGGTCGAGGAGCTCGTCGGTGCCGACGTAGGTCCACCAGAGCGTGGCGAGCAGGGTGACGCTGAGCGTGATCGCGAGCAGGACGGCCGGGGAGATCGGCGCGCTCACGAGGGCGACCCCGGTGGAGCTGACCGCCTCACCGAACGCGATGAGGACCACAAGGTTGTACCGCTCCACCCAGTGGTCGAGCGAGCGGATCTGCCAGTTGCGTGGGCCGATCAGATAGCCGCCACCGAGGTCGATCGCCAGGGCAGCTCCCCACAGCACGGCGCTGATCGGCGTGACGGGGCTGCCCCGCGGTGGGAAGGTCAGCGTCGCGCACAGCAGCAGCGCCAGAGCTGCCCCGGCGGGTACGGCGGCCCGGGACAACTGGGCTCGTACCGTCGGATCCGCGCGGGCGGCGAGCCAGAACGAGGCGAAGTGCAGGATGCGGACAGCCGCGTAGCAGGTCACCACGATCAGCGGCCCGGGCAGCCCACCGGGTACGCGACTGAACGCCTGCGGGATGGCGATGCCGAGCACGAGGGTCAGCGCCGCCGCGACGAGCATGGTCACCCGCACGGAAATCGCGTCCCGGGACGTCGCGCTACCCAACCAGGCGTAGTAGCACCAGGACCACCACAGCAGGACCACGACGCCCAGTCCCTGGGCTGCCCCGGCCGCGGATGGCTGACGGCTCATCAGCACGGTGACCTGGATGAACGCATACACGATCAGCAGATCGAGGAAGAGCTCGTGCGGCCACACGCCCGACACCCGGGTCGCCGTGCCGGCGACGCTCCGGTGCAGCCTGCGGTGCCGCTGGCGAAAGATCGTGCGGTCGGCGACCACCATGGCGCAGACGGCGGCGGCGAGTATCGCCAACGACGCCACCGCCGGAACGCGCAGGGCCAGCGGCACCGAGGCGGTGAGCAGTGCGATACCGAGTATCAGGCTGCGCCCCGTCAGGTTGGTGCCGCGCCGTTCGAACGCCAGCAGTCCGAGCAGGTAGAGCGCAACTCCGCCGTAGAGGGCGAGGGCGCTGCCGGGGTCCCACTGATGGACGGTGCGCTCCTCCGTTGCGCTCAGCGCATGTTTGAGCCCGAGCGCGAGCAGGATGAGACCGCCGATCATCGGTAGATGCAGCATGGTGTAGGCGTCGCGACCCAACAATGACCTGGCGCCACCGGACAGGCGCTGCAGTGCCTGCTCGGCGGCGGGCTTGGCGAGGTCGAAGTAGGTCCACCACAACACGGCGACGACGACGATGCCCAGCACCGAGCCGATGATCACCGACCAGGTGATGGGTGGGTCACCGACCAGCCCGCGGCTGGTGCCGATCGAGATGATCGTCCCGCCGAGGGCGATGAGCACGATCAGGCTGTACCGCTCGGCCCAGTGGCCCGCGGACGTGAGCTGCCAGGTGCCTGCGCCCAGCGCCCACAAGCCGACGTAGTCGACGCCGACGGCCACGGCGAACAGCACCAGCTGGACGTGCACCACCGGCGTCCACGCAGGCAGGAGGAGGGGGAGGGACGCGGCGAACAGCAGCAGCGGCGCACTGACGAACAGCGGGAGCCAAGCGCGCCGAACGGGTGGACGCCTGCCGTCGACGTTCCACAGGGCGAACGTCGCGATCAACAGTGGCCCGAGGCGAGCCAGCAGAAACGCGACGACGAAAACCAGCGGGCCGGGTAGACCGTGCGGCCGGTCAGCAAACGCCTCGGGAAGGGTGACACCGACCACGAAGATGGACGCCGCCGCCACGAGGACAACCAGCGGCATGATGCCTCGATCGAGCCGGACCAGATTCCCGAGCGATGCGTACGACGCCCAGCACCGCCACAGCAGCAGCACCACCAGGCCCCCCTGAAGCAACCCGACGGGATGGAAATTCGCCGACATCAGCGCGGTGACGTTGAAGAAGGCGTAGACGAAGACCAGGTCCACGAAGAGTTCCAGCCGCGTCACACCGCCGGGGGCGAGCACGATCAGCCTGGACAATCCGGCGCGGGAACGCTCTCGGTGCGCTGGTATCACGGCACGACCGTCCGGCGTCGGTCAGGTGTGATCATTGGCCGGCGGGCTGGCATCGATCTTCAGCTTGTAGATCCAGACGGGGTAGTCGACCGCCTCGGCCCCACCGGCCAGTCCCGGGGTCCGGTTGAGCTGGGCGGCCGGGATCCACAGGTTTCCGGAACTGTCGATCCACATCGCGTCGCCCCAGATCAGGCGCGGGTCGGCGAGGAGGGTGTCGACCTGCCGGTCGGGCATGATGGTCAGGATCTGGCGGTGTTCCACGTCGCTGAGGTAGATGGTGCCGGCGGCGTCGATGGCGGTGCCGCCGGTGGTTGGGGTGTCCAGCCATGTCTCGACTCGTTCGGCCAGGGTGTCGTCGGGCACCGAGGGATCGTCGAGCCAGCGGGTTTCGATCCGGGCGAGCGGTCCGGATGCCGGCTGGAAGTAGAGATACCGCCCGTCGGGGGAGACCTCGAGCTGATCGGCGTGTACGCGTAGTTCGCTGCCGTCCTGACGGCGCAGGACTTGCCCGTCCGCGTGCATGGTGCGGCGGTCGATCGTGCTCGGGTGACCGTCGAGCACCCGGCGGGCCTGCCCGGTGGTCAGGTCGAGAACGATGAGCCCGGGTGCCCCGGCGTCGGTGAGGTAGGCAGTCTGATCGTTGAAACGTACGTCGTCGAGGTAGCTCGTCTGCCGCCGCGTCGCGCCGAGGTCGTAGCTGCGTGCGATCGTGTCGGTGGCGAGATCGATCGCGATCAGCCGTGCGCCGCCAGCGACGGCGGGCAGGCCGATGCCGGGAGCGCCGGCATCAACGATCCAGAGCCGCCCGTTGGGGCCTGTCCGAAGCGCGTTGACGCACACGAACGCCCCGGCCGGGTCGTGGTCGTCGCGCGCCTGGTTCCACCCCGCGTCCGGATAGGGGATGAGCCTGCCGTCGGGCATGGCTTCCGCGACCTGGAGGCCGGGACCGTCCGCGGACGGGAAGCTCACGAATACCCGCCCGTCCTCACTGGTTGTGACACCGGTCCAGACCCGGTCGGCGGACAGCACCGGCATGAGGCGGGAATCCTCTTGCTGGGGTAACACCACCACGCGTACTCCTCACGTCCGCGGGGCCGTCGCCCCATTCCCTCCTCGAGCACCACTCCGGTCTTCGCTCGAGTCGTCGGCGCGTGTGGGTGGTGCGGGCTACCCACCGTCCGACGCGACAAACCCGGCCGTCAGGCGGGAAGCTGCGAACAACGGCAGCGCGCCGAGTGCCGCGAACGACGCCGTCGAACCGACCAGCATCAGCAACCCCTTGACCCCCCGCCGCCGGCAGTCGTCAGCCGGCCGGGGGCCGCGGGGACCGGTTCCGGCAGCGGCTCGCCGGTCTCCAGCAGGGTCTTGAGGCTGGCGAGCAGCTCGGGCCAGCCGCCGCCGCCGTCGAGCTGACCGCTGATCGCCCGGTGCATCTCGCCCTCGGGGGAGAAGTCGTCGTGGGTCACGGTCAGCCGGACCGTGTCGCCGTGCGGCTCGAGGTCGAAGGTGACCTTGGAGCGGCGTTCGCCGAGCCGGGCGGCCAGCTCCTCGTCGGACCAGCCGAAATGCGCGGCGTGCTCGGGCGGGACGCCGTGCCAGCTGTAGGAGAGCCGGTGGTAGGGCTCGGCCGCCAGCACCCGCTGGCCGAGGTCCCTCGCCTCCGCGTCCGGCGCGTCCTGCCAGAGCAGGGGCGATCCGGGGCGCCAGTCGGAGACCAGCGTGACGCCGCTCCAGTAATGCCGGGTGAACTCCGGCTCGGTCAGCGCCCTCCAGAGCCGTTCCGGGGGTGGTCCTGATGTAGGCCGTGTAGGCGACCGTCGGGTTCTGCATGGGCTCGGACTTCAATGCTGTCTGCAGGTCGGCGAGGGCGCGCGCCCGCTCCCGGTCGTACCGGCCGAACCAGCGGTCGGCGACGGCGTTGATCGGGGCGGCGTTGAGGTGGTGCAGCTTCTCGCGGCCCCGCC
Organism: Micromonospora sicca; assembly: GCF_003172935.1. Taxonomy (GTDB): domain Bacteria; phylum Actinomycetota; class Actinomycetes; order Mycobacteriales; family Micromonosporaceae; genus Micromonospora; species Micromonospora sicca. The sequence goes on from NZ_QGKS01000504.1 coordinate 25,190, forward strand.
GCGCGGCTCCAGCCCTTCGGGCGCTGAGAGCTAGCCTCCTAGGACGCCCTAGAGGTGGTGACGCCCCGCCACGGGAACGGAGACCTGTCGTCGGCCAGGAGGGACTTGGTCAGCGCTCGGGCACGGGCGCGTCGGTGTGGCCGTCGATCACCTGCCGGCCGGCCAGCGGTTGGTCGAGCCGGACGTGGATCCGCCATTCGACCGGCTCGTCCCCGCCCGACCAGCCCAGCCGGGGCGCTCGCACCGAGACGCGCACGACGACCGACGTGGCGTCCTCGGCGGTCGCCACCCGGGACACCACGTACGCCGGATCCCTGCGCAGGTGGGCCACGATCACCCGGGGATCGTCGGTGCGGTCGTACGCCTCGACGGAGATCTCCTCCTCGCCTGGGCGGAGCACGTCCCGGGCCACATGCGCCAAGCCGATCAGCAGGACCGCGCCCAGCAGGGCCGCGCCGGCACCCCGTCGCCGCCACCAGCTCATCGCATCCGCCTAGGGGAGGAGGGCGGCGCGGCGGGCGGCGACCACGACCTCCAGGCGGGTGTGCGCGCCGAGCTTGCGCATCGCCGCGCGGAGATAGCTCTTCACCGTCTCCGGTCGCAGCCCGAGCTGCTCAGCCACGTCGGCGTTGGTACAGCCCAACGCCACGCAGGCCAGCACGTCGGTCTCGCGGGGCGAGAGTGGACTCGCCGGGGCGGGCGTGGCGCCCTCGGGTCGGGTCACCGCGCCGGCGAGCCGGTCGGCCACCGCGTCGAGCCGGTCCCGCAACTCCGGGTCGTCGATCCGGCGCAGCAGTCCGCGCAGCTCGGCGTGGGCCTGCCGGACCTCCTCCCAGTCCGGTCCGGCGGCACCCGGATCCAGGACCGCGTCGGGGGCGCTGCCCGCGGGTCGGGGGGCGGCCGTCCGCAGGGTGGTGAGCGCGGTCCGGGCCGCGTCCCGGTCCGTCAGCCGGCGCTCCAACTCGCGGCCGGCGTTCACGGCGGCGGCCACCAGGCGGTCGCCGAGGGCGAGCCGTTGCCGGACAGCGCCGTAGAGCACCGCGCGGACCTCCCGGCGCACCACGATCGGCACGGCGACGACCGAGCGCAGCCCTTCGGCGGCGACCGGTCCGTCGTACTCGTGGCTGATCGAGCGGGCCTCCGGGTAGTCGTCGACGCGCAGCGGCAGGCCGAGCGCGAGGGCCTTGCCGCCGAGGCCGGCGCCCGCGTTGATGGCCAGGCCCCGCAGCGCGGCGGTGCTGGTGCCGGCCAGCTCGGTGATGGTCATCCGGGGCGGCCCGCCGGGCTGGACCATGCCGCCGAAGGCCACCGGCAGGCCGGTGCCGCGCAGCAGGGTCAGCAGGGCGCGGCGGATCTGGTCGCCGTCGTCGCGCGGATACAGCGGCTCCAGCGTCCTCACCTCCCCGGGGTAGGGCGTCTTGGGGCCACCCCCGTCCGGGGGTGGTGAGACCTGCGTCACCCGATCGAGGATCAGGGTACTGCGCGCGACACCGTCCCCCCACCGCCGCGCGCCCGGTGACAGGAAGGACACCCCCATGGCCACCGCCGGCACCGACGCCTTCCGCGAAGCGCGCGACTTCCTGCTCGCGCACCGCGAGGACCACGACACCGCGTACGAGAAGTTCCGCTGGCCCCGGTTGGACGAGTTCAACTGGGCGTTGGACTGGTTCGACGTGCTCGCCGAGGGCAACGACACCACGGCACTCTGGATCGTCGAGGCCGACGGGGGAGAGGGGCGCTGGTCGTACGCGGAGCTGTCCGCCCGCTCCAACCGGGTGGCGAACTGGCTGCGGGCGCAGGGCGTACGGGCGGGCGACCGGCTGATCCTGATGCTCGGCAACCAGTTGGAGCTGTGGGAGACGATCCTCGCGGCGATCAAGCTGCGCGCCGTGATCATCCCGGCGACGCCGCTGCTCGGCCCGGCGGACCTGGCCGACCGCCTCGAACGGGGCGCCGCCCGGCACGTGGTGGTCGGCGCGGAGCACACCGGCAAGTTCGCCGAGGTGCCCGGCGACTACACCCGGGTCGCGGTCGGCGCCCCCGTCGACGGCTGGCGCGCCTACGCCGACGCGTACGACGAGTCCGAGACGTTCACGCCCGACGGGGTGACCCGGGCCGACGACCCGCTGCTGCTGTACTTCACCTCCGGCACCACCGCCCGGCCGAAGCTGGTCGAGCACACCCACGCGTCGTACCCGGTGGGGCACCTGTCCACCATGTACTGGATCGGGCTGCGTCCCGGCGACGTGCACCTGAACATCTCCTCGCCGGGCTGGGCGAAGCACGCCTGGAGCAGCGTCTTCGCGCCGTGGAACGCCGGCGCGACGGTCTTCGTCTACAACTACTCCCGCTTCGACCCGGCGGGGCTGATGGCGGCGATGGCCCGGTGCGGGGTGACCAGTTTCTGCGCCCCGCCGACGGTGTGGCGGATGCTGATCCAGGCCGACCTGACCCAGCTGCGCACCCCGCCGCGGACCGTGGTGGGCGCGGGGGAGCCGTTGAACCCGGAGGTGATCGAGCAGGTCGAGGCGGCCTGGGGGGTGACCGTCCGGGACGGGTACGGGCAGACCGAGACCACCGCGCAGATCGGCAACCCGCCCGGTACGCCGGTGAAGCCCGGCTCGATGGGGCGTCCGCTGCCCGGGTACGTGGTGACCCTGGTCGACCCGGTCACCGGCGAGCCCGGCGACGACGGCGAGGTCTGCCTGGACCTGGCGCACCGGCCGACCGCGCTGATGGTCGGCTACCACGGCGACGACGAGCTGACCGGCACCGCGATGCGCGACGGGTGCTACCACACCGGCGACATCGCCTCCCGGGACGCGGAGGGCTACCTCACCTACGTGGGGCGCACCGACGACGTGTTCAAGGCGTCGGACTACCGGATCTCGCCGTTCGAGCTGGAGAGCGTGCTGCTGGAGCACGACGCGGTGGCCGAGGCGGCGGTGGTGCCGTCACCGGACCCGGTCCGGCTGGCCGTGCCGAAGGCGTACGTGGTCCTCGCGCCCGGGTGGGAGGCGGGGGAGGAGACGGCGGCGGCGATCTTCGCGCACTCGCGGGCGCGGCTGGCGCCGTACCTGCGGGTACGGCGGCTGGAGTTCGCCGAGCTGCCGAAGACCATCTCCGGCAAGATCCGCCGGACCGAGCTGCGCGCCGCCGAGCTGGACAAGCACGCCGACGCGCAGGCGCGTCCGGCCGGCGAGTACCGCGAGGAGGACTTCCGGTGAGCCAGCCCTCGTACGCCAGCGGGACCTCCGACGCCCCGCTGCTCGGCGACACCATCGGCGCGAACCTGGCCCGCGCGGTCGAGGCGTACCCGGACCGGGAGGCGCTGGTGGACTGCCCGAGCGGCCGGCGGTGGACGTACGCCGAATTCGGCCGCGCGGTGGACGAGCTGGCCCGCGGCCTGCTCGCGGCGGGGGTCGGCAAGGGTGACCGGGTCGGCATCTGGGCGCCGAACTGTCCGGAGTGGGTGCTGGTCCAGTACGCGACCGCGGCGATCGGCGCGATCATGGTGAACATCAACCCGGCCTACCGGCGGCACGAGCTGGAGTACGTGCTGAACCAGTCCGGGGTGAGCGTGCTGGTCTCCTGGCCGAGCTATCGGAGCAGCGACTACCGGGGCATGGTCGAGCAGGTCCGGCACGCCTGTCCAGGTCTGCGGCGGGTCGTCTACATCGCGGAGTCGAGCTGGGACGACCTGGTCGGCGGCGCGGTCGCGGTGCCGGCGGAGCGGCTGGTCGAGCGGGCGGGGCAGCTGTCCTGCGACGACCCGATCAACATCCAGTACACCTCGGGCACCACCGGGTTCCCGAAGGGCGCGACGCTGTCGCACCACAACATCCTCAACAACGGCTACTTCGTCGGCGAGCTGGTCCGCTACACCGAGCAGGACCGGGTCTGCCTGCCGGTGCCGTTCTACCACTGCTTCGGCATGGTGATGGGCAACCTGGGCGCGACCAGTCACGGCGCCTGCATCGTCATCCCGGCGCCGACGTTCGACCCGGCCGCGACGCTGCGCGCGGTCGCGGCCGAGCGGGCCACCTCGCTGTACGGGGTGCCGACGATGTTCATCGCCGAGCTGGCCCTGCCCGACTTCGCGGGCTACGACCTGTCCAGCCTGCGGACCGGGATCATGGCCGGTTCGCCCTGCCCGGTGGAGGTGATGAAGCGGGTCATCGCCGAGATGAACATGGCCGAGGTGTCGATCTGCTACGGGATGACCGAGACCTCCCCGGTCTCCACGCAGACCCGGCACGACGACGACCTGGACCGGCGGACCGCCACCGTCGGCCGGGTGCTGCCGCACGTGGAGGTGAAGGTGGTCGACCCGGCCACCGGGGTGACCGTGCCCCGCGGCGAGCCGGGGGAGCTGTGCACCCGTGGGTACTCGGTGATGCTCGGCTACTGGCAGGAGCCGGAGAAGACCGCCGAGGCGATCGACCCGGCGCGCTGGATGCACACCGGTGACCTGGCGGTGATGCGCGAGGACGGCTACCTGACCATCGTCGGCCGGATCAAGGACATGATCATCCGAGGTGGGGAGAACGTCTACCCGCGCGAGATCGAGGATTTCCTCTACCGGCATCCGAAGATCTCCGACGTGCAGGTGGTCGGCGTCCCCGACGAGCGTTACGGCGAGGAGATCCTGGCCTGTGTGATCCTGCGCGACGGGCACGACACCCTGACCGTCGAGGAGGTGGCCGAGTTCTGCCGGGACCGGCTGGCCCACTACAAGATCCCCCGGTACGTCCGGGTGCTGGACGCCTTCCCCATGACGGTCAGTGGCAAGGTCCGCAAGGTGGAGCTGCGCCGCGCCGGCCTCGACGACGGCTGAGCATCTCGCGGCCGTTGGCCCTCGGTCTCGGGGCACCAGGGTTCTGCCTCCACCGCTTTGCTCTGCTGCAGCCCACGCAACAGAGGCAGGTTCCGACTGTTGCCTCCGCTGCAGCAGAGCAAAGCGGGTCACGGAGACGTTCAGGCCCGCCTGTCCGACGACTTCGATCTCGTACCCGAGCTGGTCGACGACGGGATGGAGGAGTGACTCAGGCCCGCCAGAACTGGCGGGGCGCGTACCCCTCACGGCGCAGCCAGTGCTCGGTGTAGACGATCCGCCGCGCGGCGACCACCACCAACGGGCCGGTCGGCGGCTCGTCCAGCGGCCGGGACCGCTCCACGTGGTCGGACTGCCAGCGGAACGCCGGCCAGTGGTGGTCGAAGTCCGGATCGCCCGCCGAGAGCACCCGGGCCCGTCCGAAGACCTGTGCGCCCCGGCTGCTGGCCTGCCCGACCAGCGGTGCGAAGACGCCGATGGAGACCCGCGGGTCGGCGGCGATGTTCCGCATCTTCGGGGAGCTGCCGACCGCGGTGAACATGAGCGTGAAATCGAGGTGGTGGTAGCGCACCGGAGTGGCCAGCGGCCCGTCCGGGCCGGTGGTGGCCAGCACGCACATGTTCTGCGAGGAGAGCAGGTTGAGAATGCGCTCTTCCAGCCGGTCCCGGTCGAGTCGGGCGGTGGGGGAGGGGCCGGCGAGCCAGGGATTGGTGACGGGCATGAGTGATCATGACATGCGCCTGTCCCGGCCCGGGCCTACGTGACCGGCTGCCAGGGCTAGGCTGCGCGGGATGGGATCTTCGGACGAGGCCGGGCCGCGCGGGTCGGGCGTGCTGCGGCACGCCGCCCGGGACCGTGGGTGGGAGCCGGCCGCCGCCGGTGATCCGGACACGGCCGAGGCGATCGAGCGGCACATCGCGCACCACTTCGGGCCCATCGCGTTCGTCTGGCACGAACTGGCCTCCGAGCTCGTCCACGTCGACGTGCACGTGGTCGCGCCCACTCCGGCCCGCCCGTTCCACACGCTGGTCACCTCCGGCATGAGCGACCTGCCGATGGCCGTCCCGCCAGCGGCCGGCGTCAGCCCGTACGCCGAGCTGATGCTCTGCCTGCCGGCCGACTGGCCGCTGACCGCCGAGGCATTCCGGGATGAAAGCGCGTACTGGCCGGTCCGGTTGCTGAAGACGGTCGCCCGGCTGCCGCACGAGTACGGCACCTGGATCGGCGCGTGGCACTCGGTCCCCAATGGCGACCCGGCGCAGCCGTACGCGCCGGACACCCCGTTCGCAGGCGTCGTGGTCACCCCGATGCTCCGGTGCGCGCCGGACGCGCGGACCGTCACCACCGGTGGCGGCCGGGAGATCTCGCTGCTCGCCCTGGTGCCGCTGCACCCCGCCGAGGTGCGGCTGAAGCTCACCGAGGGCACGGACGCGCTGCTTCAGGCGTTCGACCGGGTGGCGGTGAGCGAGCTGTTCGACCCGGCGCGACCGAGCAGCGTGTGAGCCCGGTCGGGCGTACGCGGGTGCTGGCCCGACTGGCCGAACACCTGCGGGACTGGCGGGTACCGCATCCCTTGCGGGTCGCCGCGCCGTGACGGGGACGACGGGGGAACGGCTCGACGGGCGCTTCGCCCGGCTCTGGGCGGCCAGCACCATGTCGGCGCTGGGCAGCGGAATGGCCACGGTGGCGGCGCCGCTGTTCGTCGCCTCGAAGACCGACGACCCGCTGACCGTGTCGGCGGCCTCGGCGGTGGCGTGGCTGCCGTGGCTGCTGTTCGCGTTGCCTGGCGGCGTCCTCGTCGACCGGGTCGACCGGCGCCGGCTGATGGTCGTCATCGACTGGGTACGCGTCGCCGCCCTGGCGGTGCTGACCGCCGCGATCATCACCGGCCGGGCCGGGGTGGCCCTGCTCTACGCGGTGCTCTTCGTGGTCAACGCCGGCGAGGTGGTGTTCCGCAGCGCCGCCCAGGCGATGCTCCCGGCCGTGGTGTCCCGGTCGTTGCTGGAACGCGCCAACGGCTGGCTGGGCGGCGGCACCACCCTGACGCAGGGCATGATCGCCGGTCCGCTCGGCGGGTTCCTGTTCGTGCTGGCGGCGAGCATCCCGTTCGGCGTCAACGCCGCCACGTACGCGCTCAGCGCGGTGCTCATCGGCCTGGTCGGCGGGTCGTACCGGGGCGCGCCTCCGACGGGTGGCCGCCGCTCGGTCCGGGCGGAGGTGGTGGAGGGTTTCCGCTGGCTGCTGTCGCAGCGGCTGCTGCGCACCATGACCTTCCTGATCGGGCTGCTCAACGTCACCCTCACCGCCGCCATCGCGGTGCTGGTGCTGATCGCCACGCAGCGGCTGGGCCTCGGCTCGGTCGGCTACGGCGTGCTCTTCACCTGCATGGCGGTCGGTGGGCTGCTCGGTTCGGTGGTCGGCGACCGGCTGGTCGCCCGGATCACCGCCACCTGGACCATCCGGATCGGCCTGCTGATCGAGGCCGGCCTGCACCTGGCCCTGGCGGCGTCCCGCAGCGCGGTGGTGATCGCGGTCGCGCTGTTCGCGTTCGGGGTGCACGGCGCGCTGTGGAACATGGTGTCGAACTCGCTGCGCCAGCGGTTGACCCCGGCCGCGCTGCAGGGTCGGGTGGGCAGCACCACCCTGTTCATCGCCGCCGGCGGCAACTGCCTGGGCGCGCTGCTCGGCGGGGTGGTCGCCACCCGGTTCGGCCTGACCGCGCCGTACTGGGTGGGGTTCGTGGTCGCCGTCGCGGTGACCGCGGTGACCTGGCGGGTCTTCGACCGGTCGACGGTCGCCGCCGCGTACGCCGACCCGGCGCCCGCGCCGGACGACCGCCCGGCGACCGTCGCCTAGGGTGGAGCCGACCGAAGGAGGATCGCCCGTGCTGTCGCTCGCCGTGCCGCCGCTGTGCTCGCTCTACCTGGACCGGCTGGAGCTCACCGTCGGCAGGCGGCAGGTGGCCTCGCGGATAGCGGCCTTCCGCGAGGAGGTCGAGCGGCGGGTGCCCCGGGCGTTCCCGCATTGACCTCGGTCAGGCGAGCGGTGGGACGGGCAGCACCGCACCCTCGGCGGCGGAGCGGTGCGCCAGTTCGATCAGCGTGACGGTGGCGACCGCGTCGCGCGGGTCGACCGGCATCGGCGCGCCGTCGCGCAGCGCCGCCGCGACCTGGGCGTAGAAGTCCTGGTAGCGGCCGGGCTCGGTGGGCACCGGGTGCAGCTCACCGTCGACGCCGAGCCGGCCGTACTGCTCGGGCGGGACCTCGCCCCAGCCCGGCGCGTCCGGTCGGCCCCCGTCGCGCAGCGCCGCCTCCTGCACGTCCAGCCCGTACGTGGTGTAGCCGGCGCGGTCGCCGAGGACCCGCATCCGCGCGCCGAGCTGCGGGGTGACCGCGCTCATCCACAGGTGCGAGCGGACGCCGCCGGCGTGGGTCAACGCCACGAACGCGTCGTCGTCGACCTCGGCGCCGGGCCGCCGCCGGTCCACCTCCGCGTACACGTGCTGCACCGGGCCGAAGAGCTGCACGGCCTGGTCGACCAGGTGGGCGCCGAGGTCGAACAGGGCGCCGCCGGCCTCCCCGGGCGCGGCGCTCTCCCGCCAGCCCGGCTTGATGGCCGGCCGCCAGCGTTCGAACCGCGACTCGAAGCGGGTCACCCGCCCCAGCTCGCCCTTTTCGACGAGGCTGCGGACGGTCAGGAAGTCCCCGTCCCAGCGGCGGTTCTGGAACACGGTCAGCGGCACCCCGCGGCGGGCCGCCTCGTCGACCAGCGCGCGGCTCTCCTCGACGCTCGGCGCGAGCGGCTTGTCCACCACGACCGGCAGCCCGGCCGCCAGCGCCGCGCGGGCCATCGGGGCGTGCTGCCGGTTCGGTGTCGCCACCACGACCAGGTCGAGCTGGTCCGCGGCGCGCCACAACTGGTCGGCGTCGTCGACGAGCCGGGCGTCGGGATGCTCCTGGCGGGCCTGCTCCCGGCGCTCCGGGTTGGCCGTGACGATGGCGTCCAGCCGCAGCCCGGGGGTCGCGGCGATCAGCGGGGCGTGGAAGACCCGCCCGGCGATCCCGTACCCCAGCAACCCCACCCGCAGTGGCGCCTGCGCCATGCCGTCCCCCGTTCCTCGATGACCCCCCGAATCTACGCGCAGCCCCATGCTCCGGGCGGCGGGTCCCCCGGCGGACGGCGGCCGGACGTGTGGCAGCGTGGCGGGGTGGACGCAACCCCGGTCGACGTCGACCTCGCGCTGGTGGGCGGCGGCGGCGCGGCCTCGCTGGTGCTGGCCGCCCTGGATCGGCGCGGGCTGTCCGGGCTGCGGGTGGCCGTGGTCGACCCGGTGCACAAGCGGGGTCAGGACCGCACGTGGGCGTTCTGGGACACCCCCGGCAACGACCTCGACCCGCTGCTCAGCGCGAGCTGGTCGCGGGTCGACGTGGTCACGTCGGCCGGCCGCCGCGTCCTGGAGTTGGCCCCGCTGCGGTACGCCATGCTCCGCTCCGCCCCGGTCTACGACCGGGCTGCCGAGGCCGAACGCCGCCTCGGCGCGATCCGGATCGGCGCGGCGGCCGGCGCCCTCGACGACGACGGTCACCGGGTCACGGTCCGCGACCCCGACGGCCGGGCGCTGGTCCGGGCCGCCTGGGTGCTCGACTCGCGCCCCCGCCCGCCTCGGCGGCCCGGGCGGACGAACTGGTTGCAGCACTTCCGTGGCTGGTGGCTGGCGGCCGACGCGCCGACGTTCGACCCCGACCGGGCGGTGCTGATGGACTTCCGCACCCCGCAGCCCGCCCGGGGGGTCTCGTTCGGCTACGTGCTGCCGGTCAGCGACCGGTACGCCCTGGTCGAGTACACCGAGTTCTCACCCGCCCCGCTCGCCGACTCCGGGTACGACGCCGCGCTGCGCGGCTACCTCGACCGGCTCGGCCTCGACCCGGCGGCGCTGCGGGTCCGGGAGGTGGAGAACGGGGTGATTCCGATGACCGACGGCCCGTTCGTCGCCCGCCCGTCGGCCCGGGTGGTCCGCCTCGGCACTGCCGGGGGCGCCACCCGCCCCTCCACCGGGTTCACCTTCTCCGCCATGCGCCGCCAGGCCGAGCAGGTGGCCGCGGCGCTCGCGGCGGGTCGGCCGCCGGTGCCGCGGGCCGCGTACCCCCGGCGGCACCTGTGGATGGACGCGGTGGCGCTGCGCGCCCTGGACCGGGGGCACGTCGGCGGGGTGGAGTTCTTCGACCGGCTCTTCGACCGCAACCCGGCCGAGCGGGTGCTGCGCTTCCTCGACGGGGTCACCTCCCCGGCGGAGGATCTGGCGGTGATGCGGTCCAGCCCGCTGCTGCCGATGACCGGCGCGGTGCTCGGCGACGCCGTCGGCCGGCTCCGCGCCCGGATCCGCCGCCCCTCATGAGGTCATGTCCAGCAGCAACAGCGGGGCGGTGCTGGACTCGCGGCTGCCGTAGCTGCTCGCTGAGGCGCCGGTTGAGGTCAGACCGACGGTGAACGTGCCGTTCCCACTGACCAGGGGCGTGACGTCGAGGGTGACCCAGGTGCCGGTTGTGGTCCGACCGGTGGCGGCGATCGAGGTGTTGTCGATCGGGGGGGCGTTGTTCCAGCTCGTCAACGTCTCCGACCACGTCGAGTCCGCGACCGGGCGGACGACGAATCCGGTGGACGAACCGGCCGCGACCCAGATCTTCAGGCGCGCTCGCAGCACCACGCCGGTCTGCCCGGACACCGTGAACTTCAGATTGGCGTTCGTGACCGGATCTCCGTCGACCCGCAGGACCGTGGTGCTCCCATATCTGCTCGTGGGACTGGACTCCTTGACGTAGGTGTCCGCCACCGCCAGGACCGGCGTGGCGGCTGGCGTGGTGACCATGGCCGGCGCGCTCAGGCCTGAGGAGTTTCCGGCCGCGTCGGAGGCGGAGACCAGGTACGTGTAGGAAGTCTCCGAGAGGGCCGTGGTGTCGGTGAAGGTCACGCCCGTCGCGGTTCCGAGGGCCGTGCCGTTTCGGTACACCGTGTAAGCGGCCACGCCGACGTCGTCCGTCGCGGGCGCCCACGACAGCTCGACCCGGTTGGGTCCGGTGACCGAAGCCCGCAGGTTGGTGGGCACCGTCGGTGGGCTGGAGTCGGCGGCGGTGACCGTCACCTGGTTACTCGGGCCGGAGAAGTTCCCCGCAAAGTCGGCAGCCGTAACCAGGTACGTGTGTGACGTGCCGGTGGTGCCGACCGTGTAGTCGGTGAACGTCTGGTCCGGCCAGATCCCCGCCAGGAGGCTTCCGTCGCGGAACACCCGGTACTGCGCGACCCCGACGTTGTCGGTCGACGCGTCCCAGGCGAGGCTGACCGCGCCGGGCTCCACGAGGGTGACCCTCAGGTCGGCCGGGGCCGACGGTGCCACCGTGTCGCGCACCGCGGTGACCACGTTGGATTCGGCGCCGGCGTTTGCCGCCGCGTCGAACGCTCGCACGCTCCAGAGGACCAGCGGCTTACCGCGTACGCCGCCGACCGTTTCCTTGATCTGCGCGGCGGTGAGCCGTCGACGGCCGGGCGTCCGGCGACCGGACGGTCCGGCGGAGCAGGCGGCCCATCCGCTCGGGTACCGGTAGCGCGGTCAGCGCCCGGGCGGCGAGCACCACGACGGGCGCCGCTGCGGGCAGCAGGTACTGGAAACCCTTGACGGGCCACAGTTGGAAGAACACCACCGGGGCGGCGATCCACGACACCAGCAGCGTCTCCCGCCAGGAGCGCCGCCTGCGCAGCCACCACAGGCCGCCGATGGCCGCGGCCAACACCAGAAGGCACGTCGGGCAGACGCCATTTCATTCAACGGCGTACGGCATTATCATGGGAGCGATCGGATCAGCGGGCCGACGTGTTGCCCGCTGTGTTCACTGATTGCCACGGTCGGGGAATTGTTTCAGCCGAGCCCCGGGTGGCCGTTCGGTTGAAGACCGGCCTCCGGAAAGCGTTGTCGTCGTCCACCGGGTAACCCGAACATGTGCACCGAATGATGCGGTGCGCCGGCCGGTCCGCCGCGGGCTCCGATGTCCGAGCGGACCATTGAGGACCGGGCTGCTCGGCATCGTCCAGTATCCAATCTTCACGGCGCAGCCACCACACCGGACAAAGCCCGGCACTCCTCGGCATCGGGCCATCCACGTCCGCGTCCACTCAGGGCGATCCGGCAACCACCGCGTCACGGATGAGGGCCCGCAAGCCCTCCACCGGGTCCCGTCGCCTGCGCCGGGTCGGCGGCCACCGTCAGGCCCAGCTCCGGGTACGTGAAGGCGAGGCTGCCGCCGCTGCCGGCGGTGCCGAACGACCGGTCGTCCTCGACCGCGTACCCCAGTCCGAAGGTCAGCTCCTGCCCGAACACCCACTCGGTGCCGCAAGCCGCCACCGCCGACACGTGGCGCAGCCGCTCCGGCGAGATCAGCCGTGCGCCGTCGACCGGGCCGAGCAGCGCCGCGTACATCCGGGCCACCGCCCGGGCGGTCATCGTGCCGACCGCCGGCACGTCGGCGCGCAGCACGTCGGGGTCGGCGCCGATCGTCGCGCCCGCCGGATCACGGCGCGGCCGGGCCGGGCGCCGGGCCGGACGGCGGGCGGGGCCACCGCGTCGAAGTTCGGGAGGTTCGCGCCGGCGTACTCCACCAGCGCGGCCGGGCCGGCGTCCTCCAGCCGGGCCAGCCGGTCGAGGTCCGCCGCCGGCGCCGCGAGGAACAGCTCCCCGGTCACCACGCGGGTCGGGTGGTCCCGCCGGCTGGCGTACCCGGTAGGTTGCCGGCATGGTGGAGGCGGTGGCCGGCAGGGTCGTGGAGATCTGGACCGACGGGGCGTGCAGCGGCAATCCCGGCCCCGGTGGCTGGGGGGCGCTGCTGCGCTGGGGCGACCACGAGCGGGAGCTGTGCGGCGGCGAGGCGACGCCGACCACCAACAACCGGATGGAGCTGACCGCGGCGATCCGGGCGCTGGAGAGCCTGACCCGACCGGTCACCGTCCGGCTGCACACCGACAGCACGTACGTGCGCAACGGCATCACCGGCTGGCTGGCCTCGTGGAAGCGCAACGGTTGGCTGACCGCCGCGAAGCAGCCGGTGAAGAACGCCGACCTGTGGCAGCGGCTGGAGGCTGCCTGCGCCCGGCACGACGTGACCTGGCTCTGGGTGAAGGGGCACAACGGTCACCCGGAGAACGAGCGGGCCGACGCGCTGGCCAACCGGGGCATGACCGAGGCCCGGGCGGAGGCGGCCGCCATCCGGTGAGGCGGCGGGTTGTGTCGAAGCCCGTCAATGGGTAACGTAGCGGATCGATGTCGTTACCGACAGTCGCCGCCCGGAGGTGTCCGCGTGACCCCTGCCGCCCTGACCGACCTGCCGCTCTGGCCACCGCTCAACCTGACCCGCGACCCGCTCGTCCCGCTGGACGCGGGGGAGCGGCGCCGCTTCGTCGGGCCGGTCACCCGGGTCCGGCTGCCCACCGACGCGACCGCCTGGCTGGTGACCCGGCACGCCGACGTCCGGCAACTGCTGCGCCATCCGGGCTTCAGCGCCGACCTCACCCGGCCCGGTTTCCCGCTGCTGCGCCGGCTGGCCCCCGGGGCGCTCGGCGACCGGCGCGGCGGCTTCATCCGGATGGACGGGGCGGAGCACGCCCGGCTGCGCCGGATGCTCACCGCCGAGTTCATGATCAAGAACGTCCGGCGGATCGAGCCGCTGATCCGGCAGACCGTCGACCGGACCCTCGACGACCTGCGCGACGCCGGCCCGCCGGCCGACCTGGTGACGACGTTCGCGCTGCCGCTGCCGTCGATGGTGATCTGCCACCTGCTCGGCGTCCCGTACGCCGACCACGACTTCTTCCAGGAGCGCAGCCGCACCCTGATCGACCGGGACGCACCGCCCGAGCGGGTCCGGCGGCACGTGCAGGAGCTGCGCGACTACCTGCAACGGCTGGTCGAGGCGAAGGTCGCCGCCGGTGACCGCACCGACGACCTGCTCAGCCGGTTGGCCCGGGACCGGGTCGACACCGGCGAGCTGGCCGTCGACGAACTCGTCGGCATGGCGGTGCTGCTGCTCATCGCCGGCCACGAGACGACCGCCAACATGATCGGGCTGAGCACCCTGCTGCTGCTGCGCCACCCCGCCCGGTACGCGGCCCTGCGCGACGATCCGGGGAACGCCGACGCGCTGGTGGAGGAGCTGCTCCGCTACCTGACTATCGTGCGGACCGGCCTGCCCCGGCTGGCCACCGAGGACGTGGAGATCGGCGGGCAGCTCATCCGGGCCGGCGAGGGGGTGATCGCGGTGCTGTCGACCGCGAACCGCGACCCGGCGGTCTTCGACCGGCCCGAGGAGTTCGACCCGTACCGGGCGGCGCAGCAGCAGCTCGCGTTCGGCTTCGGGGTGCACCAGTGCATCGGCCAGCCCCTGGCCCGAGCGGAGCTGCGGATCGCGCTGGTCGAACTGGCCCGCCGCTTTCCCCGGCTGCGCGTCACCGCGACGGCGGGGCGACTGCCCACCCGGCACAGCTCGATCGTCTACGGCCTCGGCGAGCTGCCGGTGACCTGGTGACCGGGGGCGGCGCACCGATGCGGCTGCGGGTACGGGTGGACCGCGACCGCTGCTGCGGCTCCGGCAACTGCGTGCTGACCGCGCCGGAGGTCTTCGACCAGGACGACGCCGACGGGTTGGTCCTGCTCCGGTTCACCGCGCCGCCGCCGGAGGTGGGCGAGCGGGTCCGGCGGGCGGCCGACCTCTGCCCGGCCGGCGCGATCAGCCTCGACTGACGGCCCCGGCCGGCCGCCGGGTCACTCCTCGGGATTGGGAAGCTCGCCGGTGCCCGAGACGGCGTCGACGTCATAGCCGGCCCGGCTGGTCTCCCGAGCGGGTCGCGCCTCCTCGGCCGGGAGGTCGGCGAAGTCGTCGCCGGTGTCGTCGGTGGTGCGCAGGGAGTCGCCCGGTGGTCGCAGCGACGCCTCGTACGCGGTCGCGCCGTCGGGTTCGTCGGTCGCCGCGCGGCCGAAGGAATTCTCACTCGTCATTGTCGCCCTCCTGCCCGCGTCCGGCGACGGCAAACGTCGTCCGCTTGGGCCCGGTCAGCGGGTCGCGTCGGGGTGCCCGGGCATGCTGGAGCCGCCCGAGCTGCTGCCCGAGGCGCCGCCGGCCACCCCGGAGCCGTCGTCCTCGGTGACCAGGTCCGGCTTCGGTGCGCCGTCCTCCGGCGCCGGGACGTCGGTGTCCGCCCCCACCTGGACCAACCGGGCCTGACCGGCCTCGTCCTCGGCGTGCGCCGGATCGACCGGTTGCTTGCCCTGCCGTGCCCGATATCCCACGGTCGCCTCCCTGGTGCCGCCGGCCGCCGACGTGGTCATGACGGCGGCAGTTCCGGCTACCCGACGGCACCGCCGCGAAACGTCACCGCCCGTGGCTGCGGTATCGGGTCAGCGCCGGCGGCGCGTGTCCGGGCGTCCGGTCCGGGGGCGGGTCGGCGTCACCGTGAGCGACCAGTGCGCGGGGCGGCGCAGCGCCGCCGGCAGCGCGGTGCGGTGATCGCCGCGGGCCGCGTCGAGCTGCGACTGGTGCAGGAAGAGGCAGCGGCTCAGGTCGGCCCCGCGCAGGTCGGCCCCGCGCAGGTCCGCGCCGGTCAGGTCGGCCGCGCCGAGGTCCACGCCGCGCAGGTCGGCGCCGATCAGGCAGGCGCCGCGCAGGCTCGCCCCGGCCAGGTCCGCCCGGCGCAGGTCCACCCCGATCAGCACCGCCCCGCGCCGGTCCGCGCCCGCGTGGCCGGCGCGGGCCCGCTCGCCGGCCCGGGAGAGCAGCGCGTTGACCCGACCCCGGTGGGCGTCGACGTCGAGGGCGCGCAGTTCCTCCGGGGTGCCGTCGGTGAGCCGCTCCGTCTCCGCCAGCGCCCGGGTGAGGTCGTCGCGCAGCGGACCGGGCGGGGTCAGGGCCAGCGCCTCGGTCAGATACCAGAGCAGTTCGTGCAGCGGTCGCATCACCGCGAACGTGTCGAACATCCGGCGCGCGGTCGCCGGGTCGGTCCGCCAGTCCCGCCCGCCGAAGGTGACCTGGGCGACCTGCTGGCCGGCGCCGAAGCAGTCGAACACCGTGCAGCCGGGGAAGCCGCGCTGGCGCAGGTCGGGGTGGATGCCGCAGCGGGAGTCCGGCCCCAGGTTCGGGCAGGGCTGCCCGGCGGGCTTGTCGAGCGCGAAGTCGGCGGAGGCGGCGAAGGCCGGCGCGACGCAACAGATGCCGAAGCAGCGCGCGCAGTCGGCGCGCAGCTCCCGCCCGGCGGTCGCCGACGACTGCTGTTGCGCGATGTCCGACACGCTGAACCGATCTCCCGCTGCTCCGAGTTGCTGAGGGTGCGCGCGGCGAGGGGGCCGCGACCGGACCCATTCTCCGCCCACCGGCCGGTCGCGGTCCCGGCGGCCCGGGCACCAGGACCGGTCGTGGCCTCCGTTCGCCCACGCCGTCGCCCCGGATCTTCGTATCGTGACCGTAACCGGCACGAAGGGCGGCGGAATGAACGAGCAGGCACGGGAGCAGGCGCTGCTCACCGCCCTGACCACCGAGCACTTCGTGCTGCAGACCTCTCGCGGCGCCACGATCGCCGAGTCGGTCGGCCGGGCCACGGTGTTCCTGACCATGCTCTCCGCCGCGCTGATCGGACTGGGTTTCGTCTCGTCCAGCGGGCAGTTGCTCAAGCCGTACCTCGGCGCGGTGGTGCCGACCCTGGTGATCACCGGTCTGTTCACCTTCGGCCGGCTGGTGCAGAACATGGTGGAGAACTCGCTGGATCTCCAGCGCATCCAGCGCATCCGCGCCTACTACCAGCGGCAGTTCGCCGGCGGGCACGACTTCTTCGCCGACGCGGTCCTCGGTGGGGACCCGCAGCGCGCCGTCTGGGCGGCGGTCGGCACCCGGCCGGGCCGCTGGCATCTGCTGCTCACCACGGCAGCGATGGTCGGTGCCGTCAACGCGCTCCTGATCGGGTTGGGCGCCACCCTGTTGACCCGGGTGACGGGTGGTTCACCGACGGTGGCCGTCGCGGTCGGGGTGGCCGTGGCGCTGGTGGCCTTCGCCGCGCAGGTCGCGTACATCCAGCGGGCCTCCATCTCGCTGATCAGGTGAGCACCGGACAGTAGGCGGCGCCCGCGCGGGCGCGGGCGCCGCGTACCGGTCAGAAGTCGAAGAGCGCACCGGTGCCGCGCCGCAGCGCGCACCGGTTGTCGAAGGTCTGGGCGTACGCCACCGGGCGGTCCTGCCAGAAGCCGACGGCGCGCACGGTGAGCGGGGCGTGTTCCCGGGTGCACGGCCCCGGGTCCACGTCCAGCGCGGCGAGGTCGCCGTCGACCCGCGCCACGAGGCGGCAGGCGGTCGTCGGGTCCGGGTGCAGGCCGCCGGCCGGGCCGCAGACCAGCACGGTGGCCCGGGACCTGGCGGTCCCCGAGTCGACGGTCAGCAGCAGCACCGAGGGCGTCTCGGGGCCGGGGCGGGGAGCCGCGCCGGCCCCGAGACG
>NZ_QGKS01000259.1 GCF_003172935.1 Micromonospora sicca
GTCTCGGCCCGTTCGAGGCGGGCCCGGGCGCCCATGGTCCGGCCGGGCAGCCGGACGTCCCCCCGGGAGAGTTGCGCGACGAACCACGCGGGCAGGTAGCCCTCGATCGGCAGCCCGGGATTGACCGCCAGCCACCACTCGTGGTTCGGCCAGTCCGCCGCCAGGTCGGCGTACGGGACGCGCCGGCTGGTGCCCGCGTTCTCACCCAGGCTGGCCCGCAATGCGGTGATCGACGTGAATGCCAGGACGTGCGTCCGGTCGCCGGTGGTCCAGGTCCCCCACCCCATCGGCGCCTGCCCGGCGAGCGCCTCCGCGGAGACCGGCAACAGCAGCTCGACGCGGGTCAGGATGCGGAAATAAAGCTCCTGGTCCTGGGCACGCAGCGCGTCCCGCATCGCCACCTCGGCCTCGGTAGCCGGTTCCCATCCGGTCACGGCCACCTCTCCTCCCGCGAACAGGCCATAGGTATCGCGTACAACCTACAAGGTAGTAACAAGATCAGGATTGCTGGCCGTCGGCGGCCCACCGGCCGGCAGCGGAGGCGCTAACATCGCGTTCCGGAGTCGCCACGATACGGAGGCGGTCGATGTCCCGGCCCACCGCGCGCCCGGCCCTGACCGCCCTGGCGGCGGTCGTCGCCGCCGTCCTGCCGGCCGCGCCGGCCACCGCCCGGGCCGCGCCGGCCTGTTCCGCGGCGCCCGCGCCGGTCCGCCCGGTGGCCGAGCAGCCGTGGCCCCAGCAACGGTACGCCCCGGACCGGCTCACCCCGTTGGCCACCGGCGCCGGGGTGGTCGTCGCGGTGGTCGACTCGGGGGTGGATCGGCGGCACCCGCAGCTGGCCGGTCGAGTGCTCGACGGCGCCGACTTCCTCGACCCGGGCGGCGACGGCACCCGGGACTGTGCCGGCCACGGCACCGGAGTGGCGAGCATCGTCGCGGCGGCGCCCCGCCCGGGCGTGGCGTTCCGCGGGCTGGCCCCGGGCGTCCGCATCCTGCCGGTGCGGGTCAGCGAGCAGCAGGTGGTCGACGGGCGGGAGTCGGGGCGTACGGTCGGCGCGGCCGACTTCGCCCGGGCGATTCGTTGGGCGGTCGACCACGACGCCGACGTGCTCAACCTCTCCGTCGTGCTGTACGCGGACGACCCCGCGGTCCGCTCGGCGATCGCGTACGCGGTGCGGCGGAACGTGGTCGTGGTGGCCGCCGCGGGCAACCTCCACGACAGCGGGGACCCCGCCCCTACCCGGCCGGGTACGACGGGGTGCTCGGGGTGGGCGCGATCGGCGCGGACGGCCAGCGGTCACCCTTCTCGCAGACCGGCCCGTACGTCGACCTGGTCGCGCCCGGCGGTGACGTGCTGATGGCCGCCCCCGGGCAGGGGCACCACCGGGCGGAGGGGACGAGCTACGCGGCGCCGTTCGTGGCGGCCACCGCGGCGCTGCTTCGGCAGTACCGCCCGGAGCTGACCGCGACGGAGGTGGCCGGGCGGATCGTCGACAGCGCCGACCCGGCCCCGGGACGCGGCGACGGCTACGGCGCCGGGGTGCTGAATCCGTACCGCGCGGTCACCGAGACACCCGGACCGGTGGTGGACCGGCCGGCCCGGGCGGCGGCACTCCCGATGGACGGCACCGACCCGGCCGCGGCGGCGCACCGGGCCCGGCGGGCGGTGGCGCGGCACCGGGCGCTGCTGGTGGCCGGCGTGGTCGGGGCGACCACGACCGCGGTGGTGCTGCTGGCCGTGGTGCTGCCCCGGGGCGCCCGCCGCCGCTGGCGTCCGGCCGACCCGACCTGACCCGGGGCGGCGGCAAAGCCGGGCGGGCTGCCCGACGCCGCCGCCGCGCGGCGGTCACTGGAACAGGTTGACGTTCCGCTTCTCCGTGTCGAGGTAGTCGGCGGCGGAGTCGTCCACCGCCAGCTTGATGTCGCGCAGCATCGCCTGCAGGTCCTGCGAGGCGGACCGCCACCTCGCCTGCCGCTGCTCGTACGCCTCCCGGGCCTCACCGGTCCAGCTCGCCACCAGCGGCGCGGCGTCCCGTTCGAGCTGCCCGAGCTGGCTGTCCAGCGTGTTCAGCGCCTTCTGGATGTCCGCGCCGGCCTGTTGCAACGCGGCGAAGTTGACGACCAGCACACCGTGGTCCATCGGATCTCCCCTTCCGGTGAGGTCAGAGCGGCAACTGGATGCCGCGGTTGGTGCCGGCGACCCGGCTGGCGGCCTCGGTGTCCGAGACGTCGTACTGCTGGCCGGCGGTGCGGATCGCGGCGGCGGTCTCCCGCAGGGCCCGCTGCAGCGCGGCCTGGTCCTGCGACCACTGCTGCTTGACCTGCTCGAACGAGCGCCCGCCGGCGCCCCGCCAGGCCTGCTGCAACACCTCAAGCTCGGCCATCAGGCCGCTCAGCATGGTCTGCAGGGACTGGTCCACCTGCTCGAACTTCGCGGCGGTCTGCTGCATCACCGCGGCTTCTGCCTGGGTCTGGGACACCCGGACGTCACCTCGTCTCCTCGGTCGTGGCTGGTCGCGGGAACGACCACCGTGGACGAACCGTGGCGCGGGGCCGGCATCGTGGGGTGGGACGGCGGCGCGCTCGACGGAGCTCGTCGCTGACGGTAGCCGCCCGACTGCGCTTGTGCTACCCCTTCCGCATCCCCTGTGGACAACGGCTGGGTCCGCGAACCCTTACGATGAGCCACGCCATCGTCACCCGAGGATCGGCGGGAGGAGGCGCGGTGACGGCGACCAGGACCGGATCCCCGGCGCCGGCGACGGCCCGCCAGCCCCTGCCACCACAGTGGAGGCCGACCGGGGGGCGAACGGCCTCGGGGCCGCGGGCCGGTCAGGTCGTGGCGGCGCAGCTGGCCGTGGCGGTGCTCGTCGCCGCCGTCGGCCGGGGGGCGGCCGTCACCGCCGCCGCCCTGCTGCTGGCCGCCCTGCTGCTGCCCACCGCGTGGGTCCGGGTCCACGGCCGCTGGCTCTTCGAGTGGCTGGTCGTCGGCCTGGCGTACCTCACCCGGCGCCGCGCCCTCCCACCGGCCGCCGGCCCGGCCGCCCTGGTGGACCTGGTGGCCCCCGGCGCCGGAGTGCGCTCCGCCGAGCTGGCCAGTGGTCCGGCCGCCGTGGTCGACGACGCCGCCGGGCTGACCGCGCTGCTGGAGATCGGCGACCCGGGTGACCTGCTCGGCGACGGCCGGCGCACCCTGCCGCCGCCGCTGTCCCTGCTGCCGGCCCTGAGCGTGGACAGCCCACCGGTTCGGATTCAGCTCCTGCTCTCCGCGTCGCCCGCCCCGGCACCGTCCGTCGGCGCCGGCACCGCCGGCACGTCGTACCGGCAGCTCACCGACGGGCGGCTGGCCGGGCGGGAGCGGGCGGTGCTCGCCGTCCGGGTGCTGCGCGTGGACGGCTGGTCGGACGAGGAACTGCGGCGCGCGCTGTCCGGCACGGTCCGGCGGATCGTCCGCCGGCTCGGGCCGCTGACCGGCCGCCCGCTGGGCGAGCCGGCCGCGCTGCGGGTGCTCGCCGAGCTGGCCCACCACGATGCCGGCGTACCCATCCGGGAGTCCTGGCAGACCGTCGGAGCCGGCGGGCTGCTGCAGACCACGTTCCGGCTACGGCGCTGGCCGGATCCGCGTACCGACGCCGCGCGGCGGCTGGTGCCCCGGCTGCTCGCGCTGCCGGCCACCGCCACCACCGTCTCGCTCTGCGTCGGCCCGCGCGCCGGGGCCGACGCCGCGCCGGTGCCGGCCGAGCTGAGCGTACGGCTGGCCGCCTGGACCGCCGGGGAGCTGGCGGCCGCCGACCGGGCGTTGCGTCGACTGGCCGCCGACCTCGGCGCCGAGGTCCGCCGGCTCGACGGCGAGCAGCTGGGCGGGCTGGCCGCCACCCTGCCGCTGGCGTCGGCGCGGGCCGAGGGCGCGGTGGGCGGGACGGCCCTGGACGCTCTGGAGCTGGGCCTCGGCGGGGCCGGGCTGATGGTGGGCGCGAACCGGCACGGCGGGGCGGTCAGCGTCCGGCTGTTCCGTGCCGAGCCGACCCGGCTGCTGCTCGTCGGCGGAGTACGGGCCGCGCAGCTGGTCGTGCTGCGGGCGCTCGCCCTGGGCGCCCGGGTGGTGGTGCAGACCGCCCGGCCGCGGGCCTGGGAGCCGTTCGTCCGGGGCGTCGGCGCGCCCGGCGGGGCGGTGCCGGTCATCCCGCCCGGACGGCCGGTGGGCGGGGCGCCCGGCTCGCCGGTGCGGCCGCTGCTGCTCGTGGTCGACGCCGGCGCGGCGTCGGACGGGGCCCAGCCCGGTACGGCCTGGCAGTGCACCCTGGTCGTCCGGGACGGGCTCACCCCGGCGGAGGTGGACGCGCTGGCCCGGGCGGACCTGGCGATCCTGCAACCACTGGACCCGGGTGAGGCGGCGCTGGCCGGCGCGGCCCTGGGGCTGGGCGGCTCGGCGGAGTGGCTGACCCGGATCCGGGACGACATGGTGGCGGTGGTCAACCGGCGGGCGCTGCGCTGGGCGCTGCTGTCCCCGACGCCGATCGAGTCGCAACTGGTCGGTCGTGCCGCCCGCCGGTGACGACCCGGCCGCCGAACGGCGGATTCGTCGATCTTCACGGGTTCCGCTGGTGGACGGTCCGTGGCACGATCCCCGCCATGGGTTTTCTGAAGGGTCTTCTGATCCGGCTGGGCTCGACGGCGGTGGCCTTCTGGCTGGCCACTCTGCTCATCCCAGGCATCTCGCTGAACTCCGACTCGGTCACCGAGACGGTCACCACCCTCGTGCTGGTCGCGGTGATCTTCGGGGTGGTCAACGCCGTGCTCCAGCCGATCATCAAGACCGTCGGCTGCGGCTTCTACCTGTTCACCCTCGGCCTGATCGCCCTGGTCGTCAACGGGCTGCTCTTCCTGCTCACGAGCTGGATCGCCGACCAGGCCGGGCTGCCGTTCCACGTGGACGGCTTCTGGCCGGCCGCGCTGCTCGGCGCGCTCTTCGTCGGCATCGTCACCTGGATCCTCGGCGCCGTCCTCGACCGCGACTGACCACTCGACGCACCCGATTCCCGCCCGCCGGCCAGTCCAGCGGGCGGGAATTGGCTCGTGAGGAGCGGGTGGGCCGGGACTAGCGTCACCGGGGTGTGCACCCTGACCCGCCCTGACGGCTACCAGCTCAGCACCGACCCGGACCGGATCGACCTCGATCTCGTGCACCGGTGGCTCTCCACCGACGCGTACTGGGCGCTCGGGCGGGACCGGGAGACGGTCGCGCGCGCCTTCGCCGGCTCGGTCGGCTTCGGCGTCTACCGGCCCGGTGACGGGCGCCAGGTGGCGGTGGCCCGGGTGGTCACCGACCGGGCGACCTTCGCCTGGCTCTGCGACGTCTACGTCGATCCGGCCGAGCGCGGTCGCGGGCTGGGCACCTGGCTGGCCGGCATGGCCCGCGATCACCTGGCCGAGCTGGACGTACGCCGGATCGTGCTGGCCACCGCCGACGCCCACGCGGTGTACGCCAAGGTCGGCTTCACCCCAGTCGACCCGGACCGGTGGATGCAACTCGACCAGCGGGTGAACCAGGTCACCGGAAAGGAGCAAAGCGCCGCTTCGCCACTTACGGTGGAGGCGTGAACCCGATCCGCCTCGGCTACCTGTACGGGCTCGGCGCATACCTGCTCTGGGGTTTCTTCCCCCTCTACCTGAAGCTGCTGCGCCCGGCCGGGCCGATGGAGATCCTCGCCCACCGGATCGTCTGGTCGGTGGCCTTCGTGGCGCTGCTGCTCGCCGCGATGCGCAACGTCGGCTTCCTGCGGGCGCTGCTGCGCCGGCCCCGGACGCTGGCCGGCATCGCCGCCGCGGCCGCGCTGATCGCGGTCAACTGGGGCACCTACATCTACGGGGTGAACTCGGACCGGGTGGTGGAGACCGCCCTCGGCTACTTCATCAACCCGCTCGTCTCGGTGCTGCTCGGGGTCTTCGTGCTGCGGGAGCGGCTGCGGCCGGCGCAATGGGCGGCGCTGGGCGTCGGCGCGCTGGCGGTCGCCGTGCTCACCGTCGACTACGGCCGGCTGCCCTATCTGGCGCTCACCCTCGCCTTCAGCTTCGCCTGCTACGGGTTCGTGAAGAAGCGGCTGGGGCTGCCGGCCGCGGAGGGCCTCTTCGTCGAGTCGGCGGTGCTGGCGCTGCCCGCGCTGGCGTACCTGGGATGGCTGAGCCTGCGCGGCGACTCCGCGTTCGGACACGTCTCGACCGGGCACACCGTGCTCCTGGTGCTGGCCGGGGCGGCGACCGCCATCCCGCTGCTGCTCTTCGCCGGCGCGGCGAACCGGCTGCCGCTGTCCGGGCTCGGCATGCTGCAGTACCTCGCCCCGGTCCTTCAGCTGGGCTGCGGCGTGCTGATCTTCCACGAGCCCATGCCCCCGGCCCGCCTCGCCGGCTTCGCCCTGGTCTGGCTCGCCCTGATCGTCTTCACCGCCGACGCCCTCCGCCAAGCCCACCAGTCCCGCACCCGCCCTGTCCC
>NZ_QGKS01000442.1 GCF_003172935.1 Micromonospora sicca
CGTCGGTCACCTCCACCATGATCGTGCCGGACGGCAGACGCCGAGCGGGCACCGGCATGGTCCCCTCCCGGAACCAGCGGTACGCGGTCTGCGGGTGCACACCGTTACGGCGCGCCCACTCGGCAAGTTTCACAGAACGATACTAACACTCATATATTCGTATGTTTGATCACGGGAGAGTGAGCAGTTGTCAGCCCCCGCCCCGGCCGCCGGCACCTGCCGGCCGCCGGGGCGGCGTACCCGGTCACTTGGCGGCGTACTGCTTGATCTCCTCGACTGCGTCCCGGCGTACCGCGTCGTAGCAGGCCTTAACCCGCTCGGGGTCGGGCAGCACCACGCTCTCGCTGCCCCGCCGGCCGGTGCCCTTCGTCGGGCTGGTGAGGAAGGACAGGTTGCTGCCCCGCACCCCGCGCATCTGGTTTGCCATGTCCAGCAGGGACATGTTCTTGTCCACGGAGACCGAGTTCGACGTCGCCTTGACGAACGAGTTCAGCTTGCCGGGGCTGGTGAGGATCCCACCGGAGGCGGCCTTGTCGAGGATCGCCTTGATGACCTGCTGCTGGTGCCGGATGCGGGCGAAGTCGCCGTCCGCGAACTGCTTGCGCTGGCGCGAGTAGTCCAGCGCCGCCTCACCGTCGAGCTGCTGCGGCCCGGCCTTGAAGGAGCGGTACGGCGGATGGATCGAGGTGAACGACTTCTCCACGTTGACGGTCACGCCGCCGAGGGCGTCGATGATGTCCTTGAAGCCGGCGAAGTCGATGATCGCCACGTGGTCGATCCGGACCCCCGTGAACTTCTCCACCGTCTGCACCATGAGCGGGACGCCGGCCCAGGCGAAGGCGGCGTTGATCTTCGCGTCCCGCCCGCCGTGCTGACCGTCCGCCGATCGCGGCACCGACACCCAGGTGTCCCGCGGGATGGAGATCAGCTGAGCGCTCTGCCGGTCGGCGGGGAGGTGGGCCACGATGATCGTGTCCGTCCGCGACCCCGAGGTCTTCTCCGGATCACGGGAGTCGCTGCCCAGCATCAGGATGTTCTGCGCGCCCCGGGCACCGGCCGCCGGACGCCCCTCGTCGGGCACGCCGGCGAAGGCGTCGACCCGCTCGATGCCGGACTCGACGGACTTCAGATAGATCCCCCCGGCGACCAGGCCGCCGCCCCCCAGCAGCGCCACCACCAACGCGGTGATCAGGACGATCCGCTTCCACCGGCGCCGGGGCCGTTGCGGCTCACCCGGTTCCAACCGAGACGGACCGTCGACCGGATCCAGCGGATGTTGAAAAGGCTGAGGACCGGCGTACTGACCGCGATACGACATGCCGCGATGCTACTGACCGGCTTCGGCGCCCGCGTACCCGCTTCGCCAGCCGGCCCGGCGGAAACTTTTCATCGTCAGCCACCCCCTCGAACTGGTAGAACGCTCCCGTGGACGTAACGAAGCTCCGGCGGGCCATCGCCCGCACCCCGTTGGCTCCGGTCGCCGCCTTCCCGAAGCGGCTGGCCCGGGTCGCCCGGCACGACGCCAAGGTGCTGCGCACCTCCGCCCGCTGGCTGGTCACCTCCCGTGAGCATCACAACTACACGTACGAGCTGACCAAGCTGAGCCGGCAGCACCTCGCCTGGTTCGTCAGCGTGGTCTGCGACGTGCCGGTGCAGCAGGTCCGCGCGTACCTCAACGAGATCGAGACCGACGAGAAGCTGCGCGGGCACATCGAGCACGCCACCGCCGCCGCCTCCCGCCGAGGCCTGGCCGACAAGCACGTCCGGTACGCCCGGAGGATCGGCTGGTACGCCATCGTCCGCGCCCGCAAACCGGGGCACGTCGTGGAGACTGGCGTCGACAAGGGGCTCGGCAGTGTGGTCCTCGCCGCCGCGCTGCTGCGCAACGCCGCCGAGGGGCACCCGGGCCGGCTCACCTCGCTGGACATCAATCCGGAGGCCGGCTACCTGGCCCGCGCCACCCCCTGGGCCGACGTGGTCGACCTGGTGATCGGCGACTCGGTCGCCTCGATCTCGGCGCTGGACCGCCCGGTCGACCTGTTCCTGCACGACAGCGACCACAGCCGGGTGCACGAGAAGAGCGAGTTCGAGACGGTGGAGTCGAAGCTCGCCGAGGGGGCGATGCTGCTCACCGACAACGTCACCGTCACCAACGTCCTCGCCGAGCACGCCGAGCGGACCGGGCGGCGCTTCCTCGCCTACCGGGAGACGCCGGCCCGGCACTGGTACCCGGGCGACGGGATCGGGGTCGCCTGGTGAGGCTCGCCGCCGTCCACACGTACCCGGTCAAGGGCTGCCACCGCCTGGACCACGACGGCGCCCGGGTCGAACCGTGGGGCCTGGCCGGCGACCGGCGTTGGCTGGTGGTCGACGAGCACGGCGTCGGGGTCACCCAGCGCGAGGCCGCCGAACTGGTCACCCTGCGCGCCGCTCCGCGCGCCGGCGGCCTGGTGTTGGGCGCCCCGGGCCGCCCCGACCTGGACGTACCCGAGCCGGCCACGGCCGAGCCGGTCCTGGTGCGGGTGTTCCGCAGCCGCCGGCCGGTCGCCGCGCTGCCCGCCGGGCCGGCCGCCGACGACTGGCTCGGCGGGTTGCTCGGCCGCCCGGCCCGGCTGGTCTGGCTGCGCGATCCGACCCGGCACCTGGACCCGGGCGAGCGGGACCATGACACCGGCGACCAGGTCAGCTTCGCCGACGAGTACCCGCTGCTGCTGACCGGCACGGCCTCGCTCGACGCGCTGAACGGCTGGCTGGCCGAGGCGGGGGAGCCGCCGGTGCCGATGGCCCGGTTCCGCCCCAACCTGGTGGTCGAGGGCGCCCCGGCCTGGGCGGAGGACGGGTGGGCCGGCCGCCGGCTTCGCATCGGCTCGGCCGTCTTCCGCGCCGCCGGGCCCTGTGACCGCTGCCTGGTCATCACCACCGACCAGGAGACCGGGGTACGCGGCAAGGAGCCGCTGCGCACCCTCGCCCGGCACCGCAACATCGGCCAGAAGCTCCTCTTCGGGCTGCACCTGGTCCCCGACGGGCCGGGCGAGGTGCACGTCGGCGATCCGGTGACCCTGCTCGACTGAGCCACTGCCGGTCTGCGTTGGCCCGGACCCGCGGCGTGGCCGGCTCGCGGCGTCTTAGCCCTCGCTTAGCCCGCTTGTCGCGCGGCGACCCGATTTGCCGAGCGCCCCACCGAGCATGTCGCTCAGTCCGTCCACGTCCCGGCCGCCGGCGCCGAGGTCGTCGACGCGGCGGTCGAACCCCCGACACCGGACGTGGTCCGGGCCGGCTGCGGCAGTTGACCTGACCGGTGGCTGTTCTGGTCGCGCTGGCAACCACGAGGAGTGTCTTCGTCGTGCGCTACGAAGCTGACCCGAAAATCCAACGGTAGGTGGGCAGGCGGTAGCGGCCGGCGTAGCGAAGCGGAGCCGGGCTTGTCTGTTGATCGGTTAGGCGGCGGGTTCGGCGATGACGGCTTTGCCGTCGCGGATGAAGATGTGTTGGCCGGTGGCGGCTTGTAGGGCGGTAGCTAGGTGGCGGGCTCTGCGTTCTTTGTTGACGCGGGAGTCGAAGTGCTCGGCGCCGAGGTCGTGGAACCGGGCGGTGGGGTCGGACAGGAGGTGGTATGCGATGACCAGGACGGAGTTGCCGACGGCGACGATCGCCTTCTGTTTGCCGCGGCGGTGGGCGATGCGTCGGTAGCGGGCGCCCAGGAAGCTGTCGGTGCGGGCGGCGGTGGCGGCGACGTTGCCCAGGGTGGCGCCGAGCCATGGGTTGCCTTTGGGCCGGTTCTTGTTCTTCTTCTTACCGGCGGATTCGCAGGTGGCGGGGCAGAACTTGGCCCAGGACACCAGGTGGGCGTCGGAGGGGAAGCGATTCATGTCGACCCCGATCTCGGCGATGAGTTCCTGCGCGGCGGTGCAGCCGAACCCGACAATCTCAGTGAGCTGCTCCACCTGGTGGGCGAATGGGGCGACCGCCTCCTCGATCCTGGCGTCCAGAACGGTGATCTGCTCGCTGAGGCGGTCGATGTTGTCCAGCATCATCCGCAGGATCACCGCGTGGTGGTCGGTGAAGAACCCGCGCAGCGCCTCGGACAGGATCGCGGTCTTGCGGCGCATCCGTCCCCGGGCCAGGTCAGCAAGCACCCTCGGGTTGCGTTGCCCGGCGATCAGCGCGTCCAGTATCTGCCGTCCGGACACTCCGAAGATGTCACTGATCACCGAGCTGAGTTTGATCTGCGCGTCTTCGAGCAGCTTCTCCACCCGCTGCCGCTCACGGGTGCGGTCGCGCACCAGCGAGCGACGGTAACGAGTCAGGTCCCGAAGCTGGCGGATCGGCGCCGGGTGCACCAGCGACGGGGCGCACATGCCCCGCTCCGCGACCTTCGCCAACCACACCGCGTCGGCCTTGTCGGTCTTTGGCCGCCCCGGCACGTTCCTGACCTCCCGGGCGTTGACCAGCCAGCATTCGAAGCCCTCGGCTTCCAGCAGGTAGTAGACGCCCTTCCAGTAGTCACTGGTCGACTCCATGACCACCCGGGTCACCCGGCAGCAGCGCAACCAGTCCGCCAGTTCCAGCAACGCCGACGTGGTCGTGGGGTAGCCGCGTACCTCCTGCATACGCCGGCCCGGCCTGGACTCGTGCGGCACCCGCACGCACGCCTCCAACGCGGCCTTGCCCAGGTCGAGCGCAGCTACCCGCTCGACGTGTAGTTCCTGCTCACCGACCTCTTCCACAACGAACTCCCAGACAACGGGGGACGGGATGGTGGTCGCCCGCGGGAGCCCACGGGGAACGGAAAGAAGCGGACCCTCGCGCTCGTGGCGACAATGCGCAGCCCCTCAACACGGCTCCCAGCGTCACACTGATGAACGGCCTCACCTGCGCCAAGATCCGCCGACGTCGGCGAGCGACCATCACCGATTTTCCCGCATACGCGGCGCTCCGAAGGAGCCCCGACACTGATGACGTAAACGAATCACTGCGGACGCAGGCCACCGAGAGCTCGCCGACCGTGGCGATTCATCCACGACATCAGCTTCATAGGACCCGCGGTGGGTCCACCGGTCTCTGTTAAACCGGCGGCGCTTCGGGCGATCGGGCGGCAACGTGTCGGATCCGGGGTGGCCGGGTAGCCCACGGGACGGATCGGCCGGAAGGACGACCACGCCTGGCGCCCGCTGGCCGGAGTGTCAGGCCGCGGGGGGCCTTGGCCCGGGCGTCATGCCGCGGGGCGGTCCAGGTGGAGCCACATGAAGACCTCGTCCCGGTCGTCGCCGGGAGCGAGCCGCAGCGCGCCGGGCAGGCGGCCCACCTCCCGGTAGCCCAGCCGGTCGTAGAACGACTCCAGGCCGAGCCCGCCCCGGACGGTCACGTGCAGCCCCGCCAGGCCCAGCTCACGGCCGATCCGCTCGGCCTCGCGCATCAGCGCGGCGCCGTACCCGTGGCCCTGGTTGTCGGGGTGGACCATCACCCGCTTGAGCACCCGGTAGTGCGTCTTCAGGTGGAACCGGTTGTCGGCGATGATCAGGATACCGACCAGCCGGTCACCCTCGTAGCCGACCAGCAGCCGGTCGGGCCCGTCGGCGATGTCGGCGAAGGTGGCCTCCGCCATCGGCCGCACCTCGGCCGCGGTCACCGGGGCGACGAAACCCACCGCGCCGCCGGCGTTGGTGACGTCCACCCAGAGATCGAGGATCTGCTCGCGCAGCGCGGCGTTGAGTTCAGGGTCGAGGACGAAGCGCAGGCTCACGGCGACATCGTGACCGAACGGCCGTGCCGGTGGCCCGCAATCGTGATCCACCCGACACGGTCGAATGCGGCCGGGCTGGCAGGCCGTGCTTCGTCGGCCTGCCAGCGGCGACTTGGCGTGGTGCGGGAGAGGGGAGTCGAACCCCCACGCCCTTTCGGACAATAGGACCTAAACCTATCGCGGCTGCCTTTACGCCACTCCCGCAGACGTGCTGAGTCTAGAGCGTCTCGCTGCGTCGTTGTGGAGCGCCGTTCGCCGACAGGTTCAGTCGAGGCCGAGGTCCCGGCGGAGCTTGGCGACGTGGCCGGTGGCCTTGACGTTGTATAGCGCCCGCTCGATCTTCCCGTCCTCGTCGACGACGAAGGTGGAGCGGATCACGCCGGTGACGGTCTTGCCGTACAACTGCTTCTCGCCGTACGCGCCGTACGCGGTCAGCACCGCCTTGTCGGTGTCGGCGACCAGCGGGAAGGTGATCGCGTCGCGCTCCCGGAACTTGGCCAGCTTCTCCGGCTTGTCCGGGGAGATGCCGACCACCTCGTAGCCGGCGGCCTGGAGGGAGGCGAGCGAGTCGCGGAAGTCGCAGGCCTGCTTGGTGCAGCCGGGCGTCATGGCGGCCGGGTAGGCGTACAGGACGACCTTGCGGCCACGCAGGTCGGCCAGGGAGAGCGTCTCGCCGGTGTCGGTGGGGAGGGTGAAC
>NZ_QGKS01000435.1 GCF_003172935.1 Micromonospora sicca
GGAGCGGACGGGCCCGTGGCCGGTGGTGGCGGCGGTCCTGGTCGGCGGGTGGACCGCGCTGGTGACGGTGCTCGGGCAGGTGGTCGGCTGGGCCGTCGACCAGGCGGTGCTGGTCGCCGGCCTGGACCGGGCGGTGCCGACCTGGCCGCTGGTCGCCCTCGGCACGGTGCTGCTGGTCGGGGCGCCCACGCTGGCGCTGGCCCTGCTCCCCCGCTCGCCGGCGGTCCGGGCCACCGGCCGGGTCTGGCTGGCCGGGGCGCTGGCGCTGGGCGCGTTGACCCTGCTGCGGTCCCTGCCGCCGGTGCACCAGGAGGCGTACCTGGCCGCCCTGGCCGCCACCGCCGCCCTGCTGGCGGCCCTCCTCGGCCGGCTGCTCCACCGCCGCGCCGCCCCGGCGGCGGCCGGCGGCGACGGCACGCCTCGGCAGGACGGCGTGGGCGCTGGGAAGGACGGCCGGCGCGACCCGGTGCCGGGCGGTCGGGACGCCCCGGACGATCGCCGGGAAGGCCGGCCCGCGACCCTGCTCGCGGTGGCGGCCGGGGCGGCCCTGCTGCTGCCCTGGGCCTGGCTGGGCGCGCTGGGCGGCCTGCTGGAGACGTTCCTCGCCGGCCTCGCCGCCGCCGCGCTCGGCGCCCTCGCCGGGGTGCTGCTCGACGCGACGTTCTGGGCGCGGTTCACCGTGGACGCGCCGCCCCGGCCGGCCCGGCTGGTGCTGGTCGGCGGGCTGGTCGCCGGGGTCGTCCTGGTGCTGGTCGCGGCCGGGGCCGGGCAGTCCGGCGCCCAGTTGCCCGCCCTGTTCCTGCTGCCTCCGCTCGGCTTCGCGCTGGCCGCGCTGCACGCGGCGGCCGCCCGCGCGGGGCGGTCGGTCGGCCGCGCCCCGGTGCGCTGGCTGGTCGGGCTCGGCGTGCTGGGCCCGCTGGCCCTCGCCGACCCGGAGGAGCTCACGGTGCTCCTCGCGACCACCCGCGACGTGCCGTACTGGGTCGCGGTCGCGACCGGCGCGGCGTTCGCCGTCGCGGTGCTGCTCGCCGTCGGGTACGGCGTCCTGCTGGCCCGGCCGCGCGCCGGCACGCCCCGCCGCCGGGTGGCCGGGGTGGCCGCCGCAACCCTGCTCGCCGCGGTCGCGGTGGTGTACGTGGTCCCCGGGCAGCCCGGGCTGTACGGCGACCGGCTGCTGGTGGTGCTCCGCGAGCAGGCCGACCTCGACGGCATCCCGACCGGGGCGCCCGGTCGGGCCGGCCGGGACGCCCGGGCCGCCGAGGTCTACCGGCGGTTGGTGGCCACGGCCGACCGGACCCAGGCGGGGCTGCGCCGGGAGCTGACCCGGCTGCGCCTGCACCCGACGCCGTACTACCTGGTCAACGCCATGGAGACGGACGGCGGGCCGGAGGTGCGGGCCTGGCTCTCCGGTCGGCCCGAGGTGGCCCGGGTGCTGGTCAGCCAGCGGCTGCGCCCGCTGCCGGCGGCGGCCCGGCCCGCTCGTGGCAGGGTGCCCGCGCCGGCCGGGCCGGCCTGGAACGTCGCGCTGATCGGCGCCGACCGGGTCTGGTCCGAGCTGGGCGTGACCGGCTCGGGCGTGGTGGTCGGCGCCTCCGACTCCGGGGTGGACGGTCGGCACCCGGCGCTGGCCGCCGGCTTCCGCGGCGGCGACGACTCCTGGTACGACCCGTGGGCGCACACCCGCACCCCGAACGACCAGGGCGGGCACGGCACCCACACGGCGGGTAGCGCGGTCGGCCGGGGCGGGATCGGCGTCGCCCCCGGCGCCCGCTGGGTGGGCTGCGTCAACCTGGACCGCAACCTGGGCAGCCCGGCGCGTTACCTGGACTGCCTGCAGTTCATGCTGGCGCCCTTCCCGTTCGGCGGGGACCCGTTCACCGACGGGCGGCCGGACCGGGCGCCGGACCTGCTGACCAATTCGTGGGGCTGCCCGCCGATCGAGGGCTGCGACCCCGGGGCGCTCCGGCCGGCCACCGCCGCGCTGGCGGCGGCGGGCATCCTGGTGGTCGCGGCGGCCGGCAACACCGGCCCGTACTGCGGTTCGGTGGCCGACCCGCCGGCCCCGTACCCGGACGTGCTGACCGTGGGCGCGGTGGACCGGGCGCGGCAGCTCACCCGCTTCTCGGGCCGGGGGCCGGCGGCCGGCGGGGCGGCCAAACCGGACCTGGTCGCGCCCGGCGCGGACGTGCTGTCCGCATTCCCGGGTGGGGGTTACGCCACCCTGTCCGGCACCTCGATGGCGACCCCGCAGGTGGCGGGGGTGGTGGCGTTGATGTGGTCGGCGAACCCGGCGCTGGTCGGCGACCTGGCGCGGACCCGGCGGATCCTGCGGGAGACCGCCACCCCGGCCGGGGTCCGCCCGGACGACCCGACCGGGCGCCGCTGCGGCGGCGACGCTGACCTGGTCGGCGCCGGCCTGGTCGACGCGTACGCCGCCGTCCGGGCCGCCCGCGCCGGGTGAGCGGAACCGGGCCGATTCGACGGTGCCGCCGGGCCGCCGGATGACCTAGGGTCGGCGACCATGGACGCGGAGATCATCGAGCTGGACCTTGACCGTCTGCCCGCCGTCGTCGACCTCTGCCGGCAGGCGCTCGACCTGCCCGAGGACGCCGCCGAGGCGCCGGCGATCCTGGACACCCTGACCACCCGAGCGGCGGCCGACCGCCCGGTGCTGCTGATCGGCGCGGTGCGCGGGGCCGAGCTGGTGGGGGTGCTGGTCGGGTCGGTCGCGCAGCGGGACCCGCGGCTCGGGCACGTCGACCTGGTGGCGGTGGCGCCGCGGGAGCGCCGCCGGGGTGTCGGGCGGGCCCTGCTGGCCGAGGCGGAACGGCGGCTCGCCGGGCTGGGCGCGGTCGAGCTGCTGCTGGCCGGGAATCCGCCGTACTACGCCTGGCCGGGCGTCGACGTGCGCTACACCCCGGCGGTCTGCGCCGCGCTGCGGCTCGGCTACCGGCAGGACCGTACGGCGTGGAACATGACCGCGGACCTGTCGGAGGGCTCGCCGGCGCTGCGCTCCACGGAGGCGGCCGAACGCCGGCTGGCCGGTCAGGGCGTCACGATACGCCGGGCCGAGCCGGCGGACCTGGCCGCGCTGGCCGCCTTCGCCCGCGCCACCTTCGGCGGGACGTGGGACGGCGAGCTGGCCGGCTCGGTGGGGCGGCCGGACGCCGGGGCGCACCTGGCGGAGCGGGACGGCGAGATCCTGGGCTTCGCGGCGTACGGCTCCGCGCGACCGAGCTGGTTCGGCCCGATGGGGACGGCCCCGGCTGCGGAGGGCTCCGGCATCGGCGGGGTGCTGCTGCGCCGCTGCCTGCGGGATCAGGCGGTGGCGGGAATCGGCGCGGCGCAGATCGGTTGGGTGGGCCCGGTGCCGTTCTATTCGGGCAGCGCGGGCGCGCGGATCGAGCGGGTCTTCTTCCTGTACCGGAAGGCGATCGACGGGCACCCGGTCGGGTAATTAAAAGGGCGAAAGGGATATAGACGCCAATAATGCCATTCGCCCGTGCCGGTCATCGACCGCCCCCTACGGTTGCCCGTAGAGGAGGCAGCCATGACCACGGATGACGAACGGATCGAGGACCAGCCCGCGAGCTGGCCACCGGTCGGTGAACTCCCCGGGCAACTGCCGTTCGACCGGCTCGACTACGGCGACGCCGAGCAGCTGGCGGAGCTGGCCGGCGCCGACGCGCCGGCGGCCGAGGAGACCCGGCAACCGGTCGACGAGCCGGTCCGGATCCGGCCGCCGTACAACCGGACGCACAAACGACGCAACCAGCGGCCGCTGCCGACGTGACGGACGGAAAGGGGACGGACCGCTGACGCGGCCCGCCCCCTTTCGGCGTTCGGTGGAACTGGACTCAGAAGTCCATCTCCCCGCCACCCGGACCAGCCGGGGCGGCCGGGGTCTTCTCCGGCTTGTCCGCCACGACGGCCTCGGTGGTGAGGAAGAGCGCCGCGATCGACGCGGCGTTCTGCAGCGCCGAGCGGGTCACCTTGGCCGGGTCGATGATGCCCGCGGCCAGCAGGTCGACGTACTCGCCGTTGGCGGCGTTCAGGCCCCAGCCCGCCTCGATGTTGCGGACGTGCTCGACGACCACGCCACCCTCGAGGCCGGCGTTGACGGCGATCTGCCGCAGCGGGGCGTCCAGCGCGATCTTGACGATCTGCGCGCCGGTCGCCTCGTCGCCGGTCAGGTCCAGCTTGTCGAAGGCGGTCTTGCCGGCCTGCACCAGCGCGACGCCACCACCCGGGACGATGCCCTCCTCGACGGCGGCCTTCGCGTTGCGGACGGCGTCCTCGATGCGGTGCTTGCGCTCCTTGAGCTCGACCTCGGTGGCCGCGCCGACCTTGATCACCGCAACACCGCCGGCCAGCTTGGCCAGGCGCTCCTGCAGCTTCTCCCGGTCGTAGTCGGAGTCGCTCTTCTCGATCTCGGCGCGGATCTGGTTGACCCGACCCTGGATCTGCTCGGCGTCACCCGCGCCGTCGACGATGGTGGTCTCGTCCTTGGTCACCACGACCTTGCGGGCGCGGCCCAGCATGTCGAGGCTGACGGCGTCCAGCTTGAGGCCGACCTCCTCGCTGATGACCTGGCCACCGGTGAGGATGGCGATGTCGGCCAGCATGGCCTTGCGGCGGTCACCGAAGCCCGGCGCCTTGACGGCGACCGACTTGAAGGTGCCGCGGACCTTGTTGACGACCAGGGTCGCCAGGGCCTCGCCCTCGATGTCCTCGGCGATGATCAGCAGCGGCTTGCCGCCCTGCATGACCTTCTCCAGGATCGGGAGCAGGTCCTTCACCGACGAGATCTTGCTGTTGACGATCAGGAGGTACGGGTCGTCGAAGACGGCCTCCATACGCTCCGGGTCGGTCATGAAGTACGCGGAGATGTAGCCCTTGTCGAAGCGCATACCCTCGGTGAGCTCGAGCTCCAGGCCGAAGGTGTTGCTCTCCTCGACGGTGATGACGCCTTCCTTGCCGACCTTGTCCATCGCCTCGGCGATGATCTCACCGACGGTGCTGTCACCGGCGGAGATGGAGGCGGTGGAGGCGATCTGCTCCTTGGTCTCGACGTCCTTGGCGAGCTTGGACAGCTCCTCCGAGACGCTGGCCACGGCGGCCTCGATGCCCCGCTTCAGGGCCATCGGGTTCGCACCGGCGGCCACGTTGCGCAGGCCCTCGCGAACCAGGGCCTGAGCCAGGACGGTCGCCGTCGTCGTGCCGTCACCGGCCACGTCGTCGGTCTTCTTGGCGACCTCCTTGACCAGCTCGGCGCCGATCTTCTCGTACGGGTCCTCGAGCTCGATCTCCTTGGCGATGCTCACACCATCGTTGGTGATGGTGGGGGCACCCCACTTCTTCTCGAGCACGACGTTGCGGCCCTTGGGGCCGAGCGTCACCTTCACGGCGTCGGCGAGCTGGTTCATGCCCCGCTCGAGGCCGCGGCGCGCCTCTTCGTCGAACGCGATCATCTTGGCCATACGGCGTTGTCCTCCTGGACACTCACGGGCCACCCGAGTGTGTGCCCCGGATGGGCCGCCTGGTGTACGCACCTAGGGGACGTCGCCACCTGGCGACGACGACGTCTCCTCGGTCGGGCCGGACAGCCCGCGACGACCGGCCATGTGCCGCTCCGGCGCCATCGAGACGCCGGCGCAGCCGTGGCCCTACCGCCCCGACCATTGGCACTCACGGTATGCGAGTGCCAATGACCTGTTTAGCACTCTCCCTTGCCGAGTGCAAGCACGATGGGCTCGCTCAGCCGAGTTCCGCCGCGAGTCGGGCGGAGTTCACCGGGCCCTCATGGGCCCGCTGCTCGGCGTACGTCACGACGAGACCGATCAGGTAGGCCAGCCAGGCCGGCAGGTAGAGCAGCACGGTGACCACCGAGCCCACGACGGTGCCGGCGGTGATCTCGAAGGCGCCGGCCGGCCCGCCGGCCAGGCTGATGATCATCTGCACCGGTACGGCCACCATCGAGCTGATCGTCGCCAGCAGCCCGACCAGGAGCACCCGGCCGAGCACCTGCCCCAACCGGGCGTGGAAGATCTTGAAGGACCGGGCGATCGGGTTGACCCGCTCGAAGAGCAGCACCGGGCCGGCCAGGCTGAGCGCGCACATCAGATAGATCCCGGGCAGGTAGCAGAAGACCGCGCCGACCAGCACCATCGCGAACACGAGCAGCATCCAGCCCCAGAGCGCCGGCGCCCGCCGCAGGCCGTAGCGCAGCGCGCCGCCCACCGTCACCGGCTCGCCGGCCGCCTGCCGGGTGACCGCCCAGGTGCCGGCCGCCCAGCCGACGCACTGGACGGCCAGCGCGAAGACCCCGACCACGAGCGCCACTCCGAAGAAGACGAGCAGCTCGCGGAAGTAGTCGGCGGGGAACGGGGCGGGCGGCTCACCCGGCGCGGTGACCGTGAGGGTGGGGTGCGGGTAGAAC
>NZ_QGKS01000443.1 GCF_003172935.1 Micromonospora sicca
GTGCAGGAGCCCGGACAGGAACAACACGGTCTCCTCGCGCACGGACAGCTCGGCGGTGTATGTGACACTCATGGCGACGCAGGACCCCTACTGAAGTTGATCTGTGAGAGGACCACTTCATACCGGGTTCTGCGTCTTTTCGTTGCACCACAACGGGTTCGGGCGTGTCTACACCGATCATCAGGGCAGCTACCCGACGTACTCACACCGTTGCGCGGAAAGGCTCAGTCGCCACACTTGTCCGATTGTCGGGCGGTCGGCGCGGGGCTGATGCGATTCGGCCAGTTGCGGCCAAAACCTATCAGCGGAACAACTCATCCATGCGTTCTGCCATCTGTACGGCTTGTGGCCATCCCGCGCGTACAAATCGTTCGAGCAGGACACGTACGGCGGTAACGCACTCAGGGTCGCCCAAGACGAGTTCCCGGTGATCGGCCACATAGCGATTGATCAGCTTGAGGGCGGCGTCGACGCCGAGCGACTCGGCGACGTATCCCTGATCCTCGGTGATCGCCCGCATCGCTAGGAGCAGTGCCGGCTTGGGCTGGAGCGTGCTAAGGTGCTCGACCGTCTCGATGATGTGGTGCGTGACCGCTGGGTGGTGCACCTGGCGAATGCCGTCCAGCAGTGGCAGCGCGAGCTTCGCGAAGAGGAGCGGGTCACCGAATTCTCCGCGAGAACCCTGCTGTCTATCGAAGGCGCCGCTGGCGAGGTAGATCTCCTGAGCGACTGCGTCAGCGACGGTCAGCGCACTCTCCATTTGAGTGGGCTCGGCCCAAGCGGGTTGGAGCGGCTTCAGGGTGAGCGTCAGCAGCTCGAATGCCTTGCGTTGTGCTCCATAAAGGGAAGGGTCGGCTGGATTAAGGAGTTCACGGAGGTGCGTCGCTATCACGATCACCGCAGTGGCATGGTCGGTAGGGCTCGAAAGCCACGCTCGAACCGTGGACCCGGCAAAAGGAGTGTCGTATCGGACCGCGAGGGCTGTCAGGCACTGAACCACGGCCTCACACGGGGTGTCATGAATCTTTGACAGTTCTTGACCCGAATCGAGCAGATAAGGCGAACCCGGCATAGAGGCCAGCCGGGCGAGGATATCGTCCACGTCAGAGGGTCGGCTATGCAGGTAACGTGCCATCACATGGACTAACACTGAGGCGACGTGAGGGTCGGCTTCGGCTGCGAGCCGGCTCTCTACCTGGGAAAGAAGTTCGTCCGGCTCGGTGAAGATCAGGCCAATGGCGGTCGTGCTGAGGTATCGATACGTCCACTCGCTGCTGTCGAGATGGCAGAGCAGACGTGCACGTAGCTGATTACCGTGTGCGCGCTGCCACTCGGGTCTCGTGGCAAGAGTGCGCGCAGCGCTCAGCGCTTCGGTCTCGGGTGTGCACGACCAACTCGCGAACCGGTTGTTGCTGACGCCGGGCTGACTTCCGGCGGGGCTGGGCTTCGGCATGGCCGCCTCGACGGCCTCGAAGACTTGTCGACCGAGGACGGTGTCCGGCAGAACCTCCGGCAGACGAGCGATGTGGTCGGCGGCCCGCAGCAGGCGCTCATGCAACTGCCGGTTCTCGGGATCCGCAGCGCACGCGGCGGTGAGTTGCGGCCACATGGCCATCAGCCGCCGGCTCGCAGCGTCACGGTCGTCTGACTGGTTGGCGGCCCCGAGGGCCTCGTCGACCTGCCCGAGGAGCCGCGCCTCGGGAGACGCTTCAGTCGCGTCCGTGTCAGGCTCCACACGAAGTAGCTCGTCATCTGGAACCAGGACGGGCGGCAACGGGCGGGTTGTATCCTCGCTGGCTTTCCCGGACATGAGGGCGCTCAGCAGTGCTGCCCGCCGCGCGCGGAGGCTGTCCCGCCGTGGCTCTGGGTCGTCCGTGCCGGGCTCGGTCGCCGCGACGATGGCATGCTCCAGCGCGTCGCGCTCGGGTGCGGAGAGCAGCGGGGACAGGCGGGCGGCGACGTGCCCGGCAGCTGGCCATGTCTGGCTGTGGGCAAAGAGCGACGGACTCGACAGCGCTGGCCGGACGGCGTGCGCGAGTGCCGGTGACTCGCTTGTTGCGGCTCGGTGAAGCAGCCGGTTCCACACCTCGGCGTGGGTGAGGCACTCGATGAGTAGATTGATCGCATTGCTGCAGTCCGGTGCGAGGTCCTCAAGGCGGTCGACGAGGGCGTCGGCCATGGCGGGGAGCGAGCGATGACCGCCCGCGTACCGCAGGTCGTCGCTGTACCGTACCCACGGCCGCTGGTTTGTCAGCGACTCGATGCTGCCGTACTGAAGCAGTCGACGGGCTTCAACAATCCTGATGAGGAGCCTGGTCGCCGCGACGACGTCCACCGCCGCCAGGGCGGGGAACGTTCGGCTGACCTGGTACTGGGCGCTCTCCAGATCCTGCTGGCGATTCGATATCAGCGGAAGTATTTGGCTGTTGAGCATGTTCGTGGGCTGCGACCGGTCGTCCTGGAAGAGCCACACGCTTGCGCCGAGGTCAACGGCGAGGCCGGAATCCTGGGCTGCAATCTGCGGTAGAACGTTGATCAACGGACGAACGGCTCGAACGCCCCACCCGCGAAGCGCGGGTGGGGCGATGACTAGACGGATGGTGTCGGCGGTCGCAGCGGCGTCGAGGGTTGCCGCGGCGGCTAGCGCACGTCCGCCGTGATCGGCAAGATTCGCGCGATGGGGATCATTCACGTCGGCCAGACCCACGACCACGGCGGCGATAGCGGCCTTGACCCAACCGCGGGCGGCCGGCGTGCCGGCTGCCGGCGATTGATCACCTGCCGCGCGGCGGCCGAGCTGCGCAACAAGAAGCGCCAACCCGACGTCGTCATTGTTCACGCTGTGCAGCGCCAGACCCACCAACAGCTCCCCGAACGCGTCCAGCGCGGCGGGGCCACCGCCAGCAGCGCCAAGCCCGGCCGCGACCAGGAAGGCCAGCCCGCGCGCATCGTCGACGGTCCAGGTCGCATCGTCTGTGGCGGCGAGACAGGCCGATTCGAGTAGCTCCAGCTCCGCTGCGGCGCGTAGCTCGTGGGCGGCGATCGTAGCGGCCGCGGCGGCGGCCAGCATGTGCCCGGATTGCTGCGCGGCGAGTCGTAGGGCGAGCCGCCAGTAGCTCGCCCGGCTCGGATCGGCGTGCCAGGCGATCGCCAGGCGGTAGTCCAGACTCGGACGGAGGACCATGACGAGATCGGGGTCCTTGTCGAGGCTGTCGGCGATACTGCCCGGCACGCTGAGATCGCCGAGCGCGATGATCGCGGCGGCGTAGTCGAACAGGACGGGGTGGGCGAACCCGAGCGGCCGGCTCGCCGCCCACGGGCTGGTTGGGCTTTCTCTGAGCACGCCGTCGCGGAGCAGGCCATCGAGGACGGTCAGCATGGCCGCCTCACCGAGCTGCGCGTCACTGACCTGCTGGGAACGGGCGGTGACCATTGAGGCGACCAGGGTCTGCAGCACGCGCTGCCGCACTCGCCCGTCGGGGGCATCGACGACACGTAGTCGCCAGAAGCGGGTGAGCAGATCCAGGCGGCTGCGGATCTGGGACACGTCCAGATCCGCAGAGATCAGCTCGCCCACCAGGTTCAGGTTGAACGGGTTGGCCAAGAGTTCTGCCAGAGGATCGTCGGACTGGTCGAACGCCTTATCCAATGAAGGGCTGGCCCCGCGTACCGTTGCGATCTCTTCTGCCGTCAGGTCGCCGACCAGTAGGTGGGCGACCTGGGAGAGTTCCGGGTCGAGGTGCCTGGGGTCGACTGGCGTCCCTGCGAACATTGTTCGCCAGCGAGGGCCGTGACGAAGGTCGAACGACCGGATGCTGCCGATGATCCGCCATCGGGTTTCGCGCAGACGCTGGGCCAGCTCGGGCAGCCAGCTCGACGCCTCGACGCCCCGGGTTTGATCGATGCCGTCGAGCAGCAGAAGTCCCGGGCACGATCCCGTCCAGCCCGTCAGGACCTCATGCAAATCATGATCCAGGTTGAGCTCGGCGCGGGTCTCACCGGCCGTGCCCCGCAGTTGGTGGTGCGTCAGGTAGACGACGTCGGACGCCTGGCGTTCTGCGAACCGGTGCAGGACGACCGACTTGCCGGCACCGGGATCGCCGGTGATCGCCACGTTGCCTTCGGAGGCGTCGAGCAGTTCCGACACGGCCCGGCTTACCTGGACGGGGCCTTCCGGCGCGGTGAGGGTGAGATTCGTAGGCGGCGAACCGAGGTTGCCGGTTGTGACCGCTTGGAGCCGCTGGACGTCCCGGCGCAGCCGCGCTACGGGCGTGAGGTGAAGGCCCAGGGTCTCCAGTTCCCGGACCAGGTCGGCGCGCCCGACCCATGAGCGCTCGGCGGCCAGCCGCTGTCCGATCAGTTCCAGTTCACGCCACAGGTGAAGCGCCTTGTCTGGATCTTCTAGAAGATCGCGAAGATCCAGAAGGAGGGCACGGAGATCGCTGCCCTCCTGCCGCAGGTCGAGCGCCCGGACGGCGAGCGGACGGAGCAGCGACCTCACGACGCTCTCGTCGGCAGTCGTGCCGTGACGCTTGGCCCATAGACGGTCCAGGTGTCCGCGCAGGGTGCGCAAGGCCGCTCGTTCGTTGGCATTGGTTGCTGCCTCGGCCAGGGGAACGGCTTCAGGCCAGGTACGCAGACGGTCGACGAGCCGGGCCATCGCGACGGCGATCGTGCTGGGCGCCTCCTCGTCCGTCAGGATCACCACGCGGTCGACACGAGGGTCGAGTGGCCGCAGCTCATCGTGGTTCGGCGGCCGGTCGGGAACGCCCTCCGCATCGATCGCCACCAGCTGCTCGAGTGCCGCAGCAAGATCACTGTCCGGATGGTCACTGCGCGCCAGCCTCTTCTTCGCCTGGACGCAGACCCAACCGGTCGCGTCGGTCAGCCCGCCGACGTCATCCACGGGGCGGCCGGTCTGGCTGCCTACGCCGAGCACCAGCCGGCCTGAGGCCCAATCCGGTAGCGCCGTCTCGGCGAGCATGTGAGCGGCCAGCCACGCAACACAACGGTTCTCGTGCCGAACACCACCCGTTGTGCCGGACCCGCCAGCCGACGAACGCGTCACCTTGCTACCCCCAAAGGAATCGAAGTTGCCGCGCGGCCGAAGTTCCATGCCTGGACTACGGCGGAGTACTCAGGCTCCTCCGGAACGTGCACGATCCACACCGCCCACTCGTCCTGGTTGAGGTGTGAGGTGAAGAAGCGCCTGCACGCTGTCCACGAGAGGCAGCCTAGGCCACCCGTCCGACACTTGAGCCGAGCCCCGATGGGCCGTCCATACCGATCAAGCTTTGTCGGGATCGAGCCCGAATTTGCGCCCGCCCTGCTGCTCGGCCGACCCGAACACTGGGCTTCTCGCGAATCGTGCCGCAGCCAAACGGTGGCTGGCGGGTGTAGTTAGGTTCGGTCTGCAGCCGCATCACCGGCCAACCCCGGCTACGAGATCGTAGTGCTGGGCCAGAGCACCGAAGCCCGGGCGATCGACGATCCCGGCCCACGGCGGCGCGCCCGAGCTAAGGACCGACTCTGGTTCCTTTCGGATCTTGACATATGCCTCAACTCAGTGCCCTTCAAAGGCCGACGCCGGTCAGAGGGTTAGCTTCCCAGCGGTCGATGTCCTCGATGTAGCCGTGCAGGGTGGTGGAGCCGTCTTTCCAGCCGCCGGCGCGGGCGATGCGCAGGAGGTCGCCGCCGGCTCGGTAGGTCTCGGTGGCGAAGCCGCGGCGCAGGCTGTGGCCGGACCAGGCCGTGTGCGGGTCCAGGCCGGCGGCGGCCGCGGTGCGGGCGACGATGAGGGCGACGGCCTGGCCGGTGAGCCGGCCGTCGGCGCTGCCGCGACCGGTGGGCACGCGGCCGAGGCGGCCGTGGCGGTCGATGCGGACCAGCAGCGGGCCGTTGGTGCGTCCGTGGTCGGCCAGGGTGGCGAGCCAGGCCTGTGCGGTGCGTACCGGGCAGGTGTTCGGGTGGGTGCCCCAGGGGAGGGCGGAGGTGCGGCCGGCGAAGTCGGGGTCGGTCTTGGCGGTGCGCACGGTGATCTGCATTCCGTCGGGATTGAAGGCGAGGTCGGTGATGTCCAGGGCGGTGAGTTCGCTGCGCCGGGCGCCGAGGGCGAAGCCGAGTACGAGCAGCGCGGTGTCGCGGACGCCGGCGGGAGTGCTGCGGTCGAGGACGGAGACCATGGCGCGCAGTGCGGTGATAGTGACCGAAGCCGCCCTGCGCTCCCGCACATCAGCGCCGCTGGTGGCCCGGTTGCGGCGGTAGGCGCGTAGCACCACGCGGGGGCCGTGGGTGGGCAGGGCGCCGGCGCCGGCGGCGCGATGGGCGGTAGCGATCGCGGCCAGGGCCCGCTCGATGGT
>NZ_QGKS01000444.1 GCF_003172935.1 Micromonospora sicca
GTTCCTGGTCGTCGCTGTGACCGGTTCGGTGGGCGGGCGGGGGTGCCGGTGAGGGTGGTCGATGTCGAGATCGGTTCGGGTTGGACGGCATCAGAGCTTCTCCGGTGTGTTGCAGTGGCAGGGAGCAGGTCAAGAGAACGAGAGGTGGCTCTTCGCGGGCAGCCGAGCTGGCCTGCCCGCGAAGAGCCACCGGTGGTATGGCAGGGGTCAGTGGTAGCGGCACAGCAGGAGGCGAAGCGCTGCCGCTGCCTGGGCGGGGACGACACCGTTGCCGAGGACGCGAAGCGCGGCGGTACGGGGAAGGCCGAACGAGGGATCCGTGACCCAGCGCGCGGGTAGCCCCATGAGCCACTCCACGAACGGGGGCGCCAGAACCGTCTTGCCGTAGCGGCCGGGTTGGGTGGGCGCCGGAACGGGCCGCCCGGTCAGCAGTTCCCAGCGGGCGATAGCGGGGGCGTAGATCCCCCATGTGGTCTCGTCGAGCGTTCCGAGGTTGCCGGTGGTGAGCTCGGCGAGGGTGGTTCGCAGGTCCGGGCCGCCGTGGCCGTGGTGGCCAGGGCCATGGGCGTCGGAAGCCCGTGGTGTCGGAAGCCGCACGGCGGCAGATGGCAGGGTGAGGTCTCCGTGGGATCCCCGTTGTCCGGGGCAGCCTTTCTGTCCATCGGTGGCCCGCGGAGTGGGCAGAAGCACCTGTGACAGCGGCGGCCGGAATCCGTTACCGGCGTGGCGGCCGGGCGTGCCGGTGTCGCTCGCCCGTGGGGTCGGCAGAAGGTCGTGGCGGTTGCCGTGGGGCTCGATGACGTCTGGCAGTCCGTATTGGTGGCCCGGCCCTTTGCCGTCACGGGCGCAGGGTGTGGGAAGTGTCCGCATCCTCTCCCCCGCCTCTGGTGGTGGCGAGCAGGAACAGCCGGTCGCGTCGGTGGGCGGCGCCGATGTCGGATGCGCGTAGGCATAGCCAGCTCGTGTCGTACCCGAGCGTGGCCAGGTCGGCGTGGACGACGTCGAGTCCGCGTCGGCGGAGGGCGGCCACGTTTTCCACGAACACGAGTGGGGGTCGAAGGACGCGAAGGGCTGTAGTGATGTGGTGCCAGAGGCTGGAGTGGGGTCCGGTGATGCCGGCGCGTTTACCGGCGTTGGAGATGTCCTGGCAGGGGAAGCCTGCGGTGAGGACGTCGACGGGTGGGACGCGGGTCCAGTCGATGGTGCGGATGTCGCCGAGGTTGGGCACGTGCGGCCAGTGGTGGGCGAGGACGGTGCGGGCGTGTCGGTCGGTTTCGGCGTACCAGAGGAGCTGGCCGCCGAGCA
This sequence comes from Micromonospora sicca, assembly GCF_003172935.1. Lineage (GTDB taxonomy): Bacteria > Actinomycetota > Actinomycetes > Mycobacteriales > Micromonosporaceae > Micromonospora > Micromonospora sicca. The sequence continues at coordinate 1,306 of NZ_QGKS01000444.1, forward strand.
CCAGTTCGACGGCCAGGTCGAGGCCGCCGTATCCGGTGCATAGCGATCCGATCCGCGGCCCGGGAACGTGGTCACTCACGCCACCTCCCGCGCACCGGTGCGGACGTGGGCGCCCAGCGGTGGTCGTCAGTCATCGGCGACCTCCGCGGGTAGCAGTACGACATCGCTTGAGTTCGTCGGCGTGTGTCTGGTTATGAAGGTCCTTGAGCTTGTGGGTCTCGCGATGTGGATCAATGGTTGTGTTCTGAACCCTTCTCGGGAATCTTGAAGCTGCTTCGGATCGTCTGGAGTGGCTTCGGTTGCGGTGAACGCGAGGTTCTTGAGTTGGGGCTGGCGGTCGTCCAGGATCTGCGTGACCGGCGTGCGCCGGCGTCGGCCGAGGACCTCGAGCGGTTCGAGGTGGACGTGCTGGCCGGGTTCGTGCTGGCGCGGGCGTCGGCCGGCTTGGCCGATGGCACGGTGCGTGGTGATGTCAGCCAGCTGGAGCAGATTCGGGACTGGTTCGGTCGGCCGCTGTGGGAGATGGAACCGGCCGACGCGGACGCCTACTTCGGTCGCGCGTTGCGGGGTGCGCCGTCGGGGACGAGGCTGGCCCGTTCGCAGGCGCTGCGCACCTACTTCACCTTTCTTGAGCTGCGGTTCCAGGCGGAACTGCACGCGCTGACCGGCCGGGTCGTGGCGTGTCCGATCGACGAGATGAACCGGCCGCGCGGGCGTAAGGACGCCAAGCTGCGGATCCCGCCGAGCGCCGAGGAGATCGACACCTTGTTCACGGGGTGGGCGGCGGAGCTGACGACGTGCCGCAAGTTCGCGCCGACAGCCCGCAACTACACCGCCGCAAGGTTGATGGCCGATGTCGGGCTGCGGGTCAACGAGGCCCGCAGCCTGGACCTGCACGACATCAAATGGGACCTCGGCCCGTTCGGCAAGCTCCACGTCCGCCTCGGCAAAGGCGCCAACGGCTCCGGTCCCCGCGAACGCATGGTGCCGCTGATCAACCACGCCGGCCGCACCCTCGCCTGGTTCATCGAGGACGTGTGGGCGCTGTTCGGCGGCGACCATCGATCGCCCGGCGCACCGCTGTTCTGCTCGGAACGCCAGGGCGGCGGCCGGGTCGGTTACGACGCGCTGCGCGCCGGGCTCGCCACCGCGGTCGCCGCGCACCTGCCGTCCTGGACGGACAAAATCACCCCGCACGTGCTGCGGCACTACTGCGCGTCGCAGATGTATCTCAACGGGGTGGATCTGATCGCGATCCAGGAGATGCTCGGGCACACCTGGGTCGCCACCACCATGAAGTACGTCCACGTGCACCGCACCCGGATCGAACAGGCATGGCTCGACGGGCAGCGCCGCGCCGCCCGACGACTGGAAGGACTGCGCTGAATGCGGTGGAACATGCGCCTGGTCGCGGCTCAACGCGGCATCTGGAAGGCCTCCGAGCTGCAACAGGTGTTCGCCGAGCACGGCCTGGTCATCTCCGCAGGGAAGATGTCCGGGCTGTGGTCCGGCCAGCCCGTGACGATCAAACTGGCCGACCTCGACGTGATCTGCGTGGCACTGGACTGCCAGGTCGGCGACCTGCTGATCGCCGAACCCGACAGCGTGTCCCGGGCCGCCCCGGACACCGCGAAGCCCGCCGCCGATGCCACCGCGCCCGTTCCGCTGACTCGGGTGGTGCCCCGTCGCCGCGACGGCCGGTCGCTGCCGCCGCGCTGACCGGTGGCCGCCCGCGACCACGACGGCACGGTCGTGCCGCGCACCGTCACCAACTGCGCGAACTGCTTCGCCTGGGGCCTGACCTACGCCCAAGGCATCTGCCTGCCCTGCTACAACTTCGCCGCCCCGCACAAGGGCTACCCGACCGGCGAGTGCGCGGCCTGCGCCCGGGTGCAGCTGTTGAAGCAGGGCTACTGCCGCCTGTGCTGGTGCCAGGCCCGCGACGAGCGGGCGAGGCTGGCCAGCGACGCCCGATCCGCGGTGCTGCTCGCCCCCTACCTGGCAGGCATCCGCTGGCAGCAACTGTTCCTGAGCCTCAGCGACCGCCGGCAGCCACCACCACGCACGGCACCACGCCGCTACGGCGCCAAAGGCCGGCCACTCAAGCAGCCACCACCGCACGCGGGCCGCCCCCGCAGCGCCTGGTTGCAAGAGCCGCTGCTGCCGCCCGGACCACGCAACTACCGTGCTGCTGTTGATCTGCGCGCCGGGCCGCCACCAGACAACCCCTGGCTGGCCTGGGCGCTGCACCTGGCCCACACCACCGCCGAGGCACGCGGATGGGAACCCACCGCGCGACGCGCAATGCAGCGGGTCCTGGTCATGCTGCTCGCCGAGCACCGCGAACCCGACCGCATCCGCGTCAGCGACTTCGCGGACGTCGCCGCCCGGCAATACATCAACCTCGACTACGTCATCGAGGTCCTCACGGCCATGGACATCATCGACGACAACCGGCCCGCCAGCCTCGAGGGCTGGCTGGCCGCCAGGCTCGCCGGGCTGCCCGGCCCGTGGCGTCGAGACCTGGGCAGCTGGGCACGCACGCTGCGCGACGGAAGCCCGCGAAGTCGCCCCCGCCACGACGGAACGGTCCGCGCCTACGTCGCTGCCGCGCTCGGCGCTGCCGCCAGCTGGCCGCAGCGCGATCACCTGCGGGAAGTCACCCGCGAGGACGTCCAGACCTACCTCGCCACGCTGCACGGCCGACGCCGTGAAGTCGCCACGACCGCCCTGCGCGGACTGTTCCGATGGGCCAAGACCCACAAGCTGGTCTTCCGCAACCCCACCCACGGCCTGCGAGGCCCGAAGGTGCCCGACCCGATCTGGCCGCTGCTGGAACCCGACGACATCAGCGCCAGCGTCACCGCCGCCACCACCGCCCAGGCGCGGCTCTGCGTCGTACTGGCCGCCGTTCACGCCGCCAGACCAGGACAGATCCGCGACCTGCACCTCGACGACGTCGACCTCGCCGACCGCCGGATGACCATCGCCGGCAACCCGCGCCCGCTGGACAACCTCACCGCCCAGACGCTGCTCGACTGGCTGACCTACCGGCGCGAACGCTGGCCCAACACCGCCAACCCGCACCTGCTCGTCAGCTCCGCCAGCGCCATGGGCCTCGCACCGGTCAGCGCCACCTGGATCCTGAACCTGCGCGGCCTGCCCGGCACCCTCGAACGGCTGCGCATCGACCGGCAACTCGAGGAAGCCGTCGCCACCGGAGCAGACCCGCTGCACCTGGCCGCCGTCTTCGGGTTCAGCGAAGGCACCGCCATCCGTTGGGCCGCCAACGCCCGAGAACTCATCGGCGGCCCTCACCCGGACCGCCTCCCCGAGTTGCCCTGAACCCCGGTATCCGCATGGCATGATGTCCCCTCAGGACACCCGGATTCGCAGCGCGAACACTTGGGTTCAGCCGAACTCGCGGACTTCTGGGTCTTGGCGAACACGAGGACGTCTTCGTGCGCGATCAGGTGCATCGGGGTGCCCGCGGTGCAGGCCCGGCGGACCTGCTGGAGCTGGAAGAAGCTGGGCCGGGCGACGAGGTGCCCGCCGCGGACGGCCGCCAGGAGGGCGACGCACCGGTCCACCGGGGTCAGGCCTGCGCGGATCCCCGCGCCGATGACCGCAGACGGCAGGTCGACCAGCTGCCCGTGCTTGCGCCAGGGCCGGGCGGTGACTACGACGACGCCGCCGGGGCGCAGCAGTGTGTAGCAGCCGGCCAGGATCTGGGCGAACCCGTCGGCGAGGCCGGTGAGGTCGCGGTAGGCGAGGTTGCCGCGGTCGGTGCCGTCGTTGTAGGCGTTGTCGAACTTCGCCACCCCGTCCGCGCCCGGGCGGACCAGGCCGTGGACGGTCGGCCCATACGGCGGTGACGTCACCACCAGGGCGACCTGGCCGGCGAGGGCGGCGGGAACGAGGGACAGGATCCGGGTCGAGTCGCCACGGATCACCGCTCCCCTACCGGTCGCCCCTTGGTGTTGGGCGTGGGTGACGTTGGCGTCGGCGATGTCCGACCACCGCGACTCGTACTCCACGCCGATGGCGTCGCGGCCGGCGTGGACGGCCTCGACGAGGGTGGTGCCGATGCCGCACATCGGATCCAGCACCAAATCGCCTGGCTGGGTGTAGGCGTGCACGGCGTGCGCGGCGATCGCCGGCAACATCCGGGCGGGGTGCTTCACCGACTCGGGCAGGTAACGCCCCCGGCGCTGCACCGGCCCGCTGCTTTGGGCGGTCACCCACACCGACAGGCCCTCTGGCCCGGCTATGGCCTGGTGGCGTCCGTCGTACTGCCGGTGGCAGCCCTCGTAGACGCGGTGCCTGCCGCCGGAGTCCTCCGGGCGGACCGGCTCGTCCGGTCCGGGGGTGGTGGGGTGCTCAGCCACGGCGGTCACCGCCTTCGCGGCGCCGCCGCCGCTGCGGCGGGGTAGCCGGTGGGGCGCTGAACACCAGTAGGTCGGCGTGGACGCGGTGGTGCGTGAGCGTCCACCGCTGCCCGGCGGTCTCGTGGGCGAGGGCGAGCAGTTCGGTGTCGGTGACGTGGTAGACGAAGGTGTCGGCGTCGGTGTCGGCGGTGACCGCGACGATGTGCTGCAGGTAGCCGAGTCCGACGTTCGCCGCCGCGGTGGCGAGGGGGTTGAAGTCCTCCGGGGTGGCGATGGTGCCGGCGGGGACCGCAACGATGAGCACGAGGCAGCCGCCGGGGCGCAGCAGCCGGGCGCAGGCGGTCAGCAGGCACGCCAGCCGCACCCGGTTCGTGGCCTCGTTCGCGTCCAGGGGCCAGGAGGCCACGACCAGGCCGGTCGCCTCCGGTGATGCGCCGTTGGCCGGGTCGCCGTCGGACGGCGGGTCGGTGAGGTCGTCACCGAACCAGGTGCTCACCTCCGGCACGTCGGCGTCGTCGATCTGCTCGTCGTCGCACTCGCGGGAGTCGGTTTGCGCGGTGGCGGGGCCGATGAGGAGGCTGGGCCCGTCGGTGAACCAGCCGGGGTGGTGCCGGCGCCGCCCGGCCAGGCAGGCGCTGGACAGGGCGTGGTCGTCGGT
>NZ_QGKS01000446.1 GCF_003172935.1 Micromonospora sicca
AGAGTGGCGTGGGTAGCGCCAGACGTAGCGAAGGAACTCCAGGTCGACCTGCTCCGGACAGCCCTCGGGGAGGTCGGCCCGGGGCGTGGCGCGGTGGGCCCAGCGGCGGCCGAGCACCCGGGCGAGGCAGCGCAGCCGGGGCGGGTCGCAGAGCACCAGCAGGTCGGCGCGGGGCAGCCGGAGGTCGAGGGTGGCGCCGTAGTTGCCGTCCATCACCCAGGCCGGGCGGGCGGCGAGCGCGGCGACGTCGGCGCGGAAGTCGGCGTCGTCAGCGTCGACCCAGCCGGGCCGCCAGTAGTGCCGGTCGAGGTGGATCAGCGGGAGGTCGAGCCGGCGGGCGACCTCGCGGGCCAGGGTGCTCTTGCCGGCGCCCGAGCTGCCGACGACGAGGATGCGACGCCCCCGGTGACGGTAGCGCCGGAGGGCGGGCCCGGGGAGCCGGGGCGGCGGTGACGCCGGCGACGGAGCGACGTCGGCGACGTCACCGCCGGACGACGTACGTCACTGACGGGTGTCCATCGAGGTCTGCAGCGCGCGGCGCATCTGCTCGCGCGCCTCGTCGGTGGTCTCCGGCTGCGGCTTGCGGGTGGGCTTGGTCGCCATCTCCAGATCCCTTCCAGGGTGCTGACCACCGCGGCACGGTGGCCCTACGGGCGGTCGTGCTGAGCGCCCGGCAGCGGTCCGGGATCACCGGAGCGGCTCGCCTGGCAGCGTGAGCCCGGGTCGGTCCGACCCTGGAGGGAGGCGGCACCTGGTGTGGCGCCACCGCCCACGACCTGCGTCGCGGCGCGGCGCCGGTCCTTACCCAAGCTATCGTTCAGGTCCACATACTGCCCAGGATTCCCGACATCTGGACGGATACCCGCGTCAGCGGGCCAGGAAGTGCCAGCCGAGCCACCACCAGAAGCCGAACAGCCCGATCCGCCCCACCGGCACCGGGCCGACCGCGTACCGCATCACGAACGCGCAGACGTCGCCGAGCGACGGCACCCGGGAGTCCTCCCGCCGGGACGCCCACTCCACGCCAGCGAAGAGCAGGATCGCGGTCAGGAAGCCGCCGATGGCCAGCGCCCGCATCATCGCCGCACCAGCCCCCAGAACGCGGCCAGCCAGGCGAACCAGGCCGTGGAGCGGACCAGGTGGTCCTCCAGCAGCGGATCGGCCAGCCGGGAGAAGGTGGGGAAGTCGTCGCCCACCGAGAGCACGAAGGTCGCCCCCTCGAAGACCCCGAAGACGGTCACCGGCAGCAGCCACCAGACCGCCCCCGGGGTCAGCCGGCGGGGCGCGGGCCGCCGGGGCACCCGGTTGTTCAACCCGAGCCAGATCAGCGCGCCGCCGGTGCCGAGGGTGTAGAGGTTGGCCTGCGCGGAGAAGGACGGCAGTTGTCCGCCGACCAGGGAGAGGCAGATCAGCACCGGTACGGAGACGACGGGACGGTCCCAGGCTCGGGGCGCCTCGGCGGTGAGCTCTCGGGAGTGATCCATCATCCGATTGTCCCCACCCTCACGGAGCGCGGGAAGACCACCACACCCCGGAGTCGACCCTGATCTCAGACCGCGAGCAACGCCCCGTCGAGCTCGGCCCGAATGCTGTCGACCACCTCGTCGACGCTGCCCCGACCGGTGAACCCGGCGGCGAACCGGTGTCCACCGCCGCCCAACGCCACCGCCACCCGGCTCACATCCACCGCGCCCTTGCTCCGCAGCGACACCGCCCAGTCCCCGGCCGGCGTCTGCTTGACCACGCAGCTCACGTCCGCCTCGGCCGTGCAGCGCACCGAGTCGATCAGCGCCTCCAGCACGTACGGCGGCTGGTCGTGCCGCGCCAGGTCGTCCAGGGTCGCGTACGTCCAGACCAGGCCGCGCCCGCCGGCCGCGCCCGGCTCCAGCCGGGCCCGGCCGATCGCCTCGCCGAAGAGGCGGACGGCGCCGAACGGCCGGGTGTCGAAGATCCGTCGGGAGATGTCCCCCGGTCGGATGCCGGTGGCCAGCAGCCGCGCTGCCATCTCGTGCACGGCCGGGGTGGTCGCCTCGAAGCGGAACGAGCCGGTGTCCGTGCTCAGCGCGACGTAGAGGCATGCCGCGATGTCAGCGTCCAGCGGCACCCCGAGCCGGTCCAGCAGCCCCTCGGCGACCACCGAGGTCGCCGCCGCGTGCGGGTCCACCAGGTTGATGTCGCCGAACCGGGTGTTGGAGGCGTGGTGGTCGAGCACCAGCGACGCACCCGCCGACCCGAGCCGGCCCACCAGGTCACCGAGCCGCGACTCGCTCGCCGCGTCGAAGCAGATGACCAGATCCGGATCCGGGTACGCGGCATCCTGCGGCACCAGCAGGTCGAGCCCGGGCAGCCAGCGGAACGGCTCCGGCACCTCCGGCGGCCCGGGGAAGGTCGCCTGGAGCTGTCGTACGCCCAGCCGGCGCAGCCCCAGCCCGAAGCCGAGCATGCTGCCCAGCGCGTCCCCGTCCGGATTGACGTGGCAGATCAGCAGCACCCGCGCGTCGGCGGGGAGTCGGCGTACCGCGGCGACCGCGGCCGCCCACTCGGCCCCGGTGGGCGCCTCGGGGGCGCCCGCGGCGGGGTCGGTCACGGGCGATCGCCGCCGCGCGGCTCGCCCTCGGTCCCGGCGTCCTCGGTCTCGGCCTCGGCGTCCTCGACCTCGTCCTCGAGGCGGTACGGCTGCGGCTCGCCCGCGTACTTCGCGCTCGCGGCCAGCCGCTGCACCTCGGCGTCGGCGTTGCGGGCCGCGGCGAGCAGGTCGTCGATGTGCTTGACCTGGTCCTGCACGTCGTCCAGGACGAAGGTCAGGGTGGGCGAGTGCCGCAGCCCGAGGGCCTTCCCGACCGTGCTGCGCAGCAGGCCCTTGGCGCTCTCCAGCGCGGCGGCGGTGCTGGACTGGGCCGCCGCGTCGCCGAGCACGGTGTAGAACACCGTGGCGTCGCGCAGGTCGGCGGTGATCCGGGCGTCGGTGATGGTGATCATCCCGAGCCGGGGGTCCTTGATCTGGCTCCGCACCACCGACGCGACCAGTTCGCGGATGCGCTCCGCGTGCCGGCGTACCTTGGCCGGATCCGTCATCTCCCCCACCTCCAGGGCATCCTGCTCCCGGCCGGAGACGGCGGCGCGGGGCGCCGCCGGGCCCGACCGCCCAACATCTCGAACACTACCCGCGCGATCGTGGCGGCCGCGCGGGGCCGCCGATGGCGACGGGCACCCCGGATCCGGGCCCCGTCGGCGGGGATGACCGGCCCGGCGTCAGTCTTCCTCGCCGTACAGCCGGCGGCGCACGGACAGCAGCTCGGCCTCCGGCCGGGCGGCCACCAGGCGCTCGCACGAGTCGAGCACCTCGCGGACGTGCGCCGCCTCGGCGGCCACCACGGCCACCGCGATCTCGGCCCGGCCGTGCAGGTCGAGCGCTCCCACCTCGGCGGCCGACACCTCGAAGCGGCGCAGCGCCGCCACGATCGGCCGTACATATGATCTTTTCGCCTTGAGCGACCTGGAGTCGCCTGGCAGCAGCAGGTCGAAGACCACGGTTCCGGTGAACATCGCCCCGGACATTACGGTCACCCCCGGACATGATCAAGGGGTTTACGCCTTTCGGCGTAAACCCCTTGATCACTGTGTCACCGTCGGATCAGGCGCGCGGCTTCTCCCGCATCTCGAAGGTCTCGATGATGTCGCCGACCTGGACGTTGTTGAAACCGGCCAGGGTCAGACCACACTCGAAGCCCTCGCGGACCTCCGTCGCGTCGTCCTTGAACCGCTTGAGCGAACTGACCGTGAGGTTGTCCGCCACGACCGCCCCGTCCCGCAGCAGCCGCGCCTTGGCGTTGCGGCGGATGACGCCGGACCGGACGATACAGCCGGAGATGTTGCCGACCTTGGACGAGCGGAACACGTCGCGGATCTCCGCGGAGCCCAGCTCGACCTCCTCGTACTCCGGCTTGAGCAGCCCCTTGAGCGCGGCGTCGATCTCCTCGATGGCCTGGTAGATGACCGTGTAGTACCGGATCTCCACGCCCTCGCGGTCGGCGATCTCGCGGACCTTGTTGGCGGCCCGCACGTTGAAGCCGATGATCGTGACCGCCTCGGACGAGGCGCTCGCGAGCATGACGTCGCTCTCGGTGATCGCACCCACGCCCCGGTGGATGATCCTGAGCTGGACCTCCTCCGGGATGTCGAGGTTGAACAGCGCGTCCTCGAGGGCCTCCACGGAACCGGAGACGTCGCCCTTGAGCACCAGGTTGAGCGAGGTCTTCTCGCCCTCCTTGAGCTGCTCCATGAGCGTCTCGAGAGTGGCCCGGCCACGGGAGTTGGCGAAGGACGCCGCCCGCCGCCGTGCCTGCCGCTGCTCGGCGATCTGGCGCACCGTGCGGTCGTCCTCGGCCGCCAGGAAGGTGTCACCCGCACCCGGCACCGCGGTCAGACCGAGCACCAGGACCGGACGGGCCGGACCCGCCTCGGCGACCTGGTTGCCGTTCTCGTCGAGCATCGCCCGGACCCGGCCGTGCGCCCCACCGGCGACGATCGAGTCGCCGGCCCGCAGGGTGCCCTTCTGCACAAGCACCGTCGCCACCGCACCGCGGCCCTTGTCCAGGTGCGCCTCGATGGCCACACCCTGCGCCGGCCCGTCGATCGGAGCGGTCAGCTCCAGCGACGCGTCGGCGGTCAGCAGGACCGCCTCGAGCAGCTCCTCGATGCCGATGCCCGGCTTCGCCGCCACGTTGACGAACATGGTCTCGCCGCCGTACTCCTCGGCGACCAGCCCGTACTCGGTCAGCTGCTGGCGGACCTTGTCCGGGTTGGCCTCCGGCTTGTCGACCTTGTTGACCGCGACCACGATCGGCACGTCGGCCGCCTTGGCGTGGTTCAACGCCTCGATGGTCTGCGGCATCACGCCGTCGTCGGCCGCCACCACCAGCACCACGATGTCCGTCACCTGGGCACCACGGGCACGCATGGCGGTGAACGCCTCGTGACCCGGGGTGTCGATGAAGGTCACCGCGCGGTCCTCGCCCTCGTGCGGGACGTGGACCTGGTACGCGCCGATGTGCTGGGTGATGCCACCCGCCTCGCCGGCCACGACGTTCGCCTTACGGATCGCGTCGAGCAGCTTGGTCTTACCGTGGTCGACGTGACCCATGACGGTCACCACCGGCGCACGGCTGACCAGGCGCTCCTCCGCGACCACGGCGTCGAGGTCGATGTTGAACTGCGCGAGCAGCTCGCGGTCCTCGTCCTCCGGGCTGACGATCTGCACGTCGAAACCGAGGTGCTCACCCAGCAGCAGCAGGGTGTCGTCGGAGCAGGACTGGGTCGCGGTGACCATCTCGCCCAGGTTGAACATCTCCTGGACCAGCGAACCCGGGTTGGCGTTGATCTTGTCGGCGAAGTCCGACAGCGAGGCGCCACGGGAGAGCCGGACGACCTGACCCTGACCCCGGGGGGCACCCGAGCTCATGGTCGGGGCCGACAGGTTGTCGAACTCCTGTCTGCGCTGCTTCTTGGACTTGCGCCCACGGGTCGGCCGACCACCCGGACGCCCGAAGGCACCCGCGGCGCCACCGCCACGGCCACGACCGCCGCCACCGGGGCGACCACCGCCACCGGCCGGGGCACCCGGACGGAAACCGCCGCCCGGAGCACCGCCACCGGCACCCGGGCCACCGCGGTAGCCACCGCCACCGCCGCCGCCACCGGGACCGGGACGGAAGCCACCGCCACCGCCGCCGCCACCGGGACCGCCACGGAAGCCACCGCCACCGCCACCGGGACGGCCTGCGCCGCCACCGGGGCCGCCACGACCGCCACCGGGGCCGCCGGGGCGACCCGTGGTGGGCCGCTGGCTCGGCATGGAGGCCGGGCTGGGCCGCGGCGGCATGGACGCCGGGCTGGGCCGCGGCGGCATGCCGGCCGGGCTCGGCCGGGGACCACCGGCAGCCGGGGGCCGCTGCTGGCCACCCTGGATACCGAACGGGTTGTTACCGGCGCCGCGCGCCGGCGGACGACCGCCCGGCCGGGCACCCGGGCCCGGGGTCGGGCCACCGGGACGGCCGGCGGCCGGGGTGGGACGCGGCGGCACCGCGTTCGGACCCGGACGCGGAGCCGGACCCGGACGGGGACCACCCTCGGTCGGGGGCTCCCGGCGGACGTTCTCCCGCTGCTGCTGGCGGGCGGCCTGCGCGGCCTTGACCGCGGCCTCCTGCTCAGCCTTGAGGGCGGCGGCGCGCGCCTCGGCGGCCGCCACTTCGATGTCGTGCGCGCTCGCCGGCTTGGCGACCGGAGTCGCCGGCTGCGGCGGGCTGGGGACCGGGCCCTTGGGCTTCGGTCCAGGGGACACATCTCCGAG
>NZ_QGKS01000050.1 GCF_003172935.1 Micromonospora sicca
GTCCCGCCGGAGCTGCGCGGATCGTCGAACGCCGGCCCGCGCCGCCGGTCCGCCCCGCGCCGGTCCGCCCCACCCCAGGTCGCCGTCGGGAATCAGTTCATCCTCTCCCCGGCCCCGGAGCGGCTCGCCTCGTCCCCGGTCGTCGACGGAGGCGACGAGGAACCCGAGCGCCGAGCCTCGCTGCTACCCGGCCCGGGCGCCTTCGACCCCGGGCGACGCGGAGTGCGGGCCCTGGCCGCCGTCGCCCTGGTCGTGGTGCTCGGTGCCGCACTCTGGGCCTGGCGGTCCCGGCCGCACGCCGAGCCCGTCCGGCCGGTGTCGACGATCGCCGCGCCGGACGAGCCGTCCCCGGCCGGCTCGTCCGGCGCGGCGAACGGCCAACTCGTGGTCGCGGTCGCCGGCAAGGTGCGCCGCCCCGGCCTGGTCCGGGTGCCGGCAGGCTCCCGGGTCGCCGACGCCGTCGAGGCGGCCGGGGGCGCGCTGCCCGGCGTCGACGTGGCCCTGCTCAACCCGGCGCGCAAGGTCACCGACGGGGAGCTGATCCTGGTCGGCGTCGCCGCCCCGCCCGGCCCCGCCGGCCAGCCTCCGGCCGGTGGAGCGGCGGGGCCGGCCGCCGCCGGGGCGGCGCCCGGGGGTCCCGTCAACCTCAACACCGCCACCCTGGCCCAGCTCGACGCCCTGCCCGGGGTCGGCCCGGTGCTCGCCCAGCGGATCCTCACCCACCGGGAGCAGCACGGCGGCTTCCGGTCGGTGGCGGACCTGCGCCAGGTCGAGGGCATCGGCGACGCCCGGTATGAGCAGCTCAAGGACCTGGTGACGGTGTGACCGCCCGCCGGAACGCCGCCCCGGAGCCGGCGGTCGTCGCCGGGACGGAGGAGAGCGTCCCGGACCTGAGGTTGGCCGGGCTGGCCGTCGCCGCGTGGCTCGCCGCGCTGGCCGGACTGCACCTCACCGCAGCGGTGACGACCGCGCTGGCCGCCGTCGCCGCCATGCTCGCCGCCCTCCTCGCCGGCCACCTGCTCGGCTTCCTCGGGCGCCCGGCCGCTCCGGTCCGCCGGCACGGCTGGGTGGTCGTCGCCGTACTGATCGGAGTGGTCTGCGGGGCGAGCGCCACCGCCGCCCGCCTGATGGTCCGCGTTGCGGCCCCGATCCGGGCGCTGGTGGACGAGCGGGCCCTGGTCACGGCGGAACTGGTCGTCCGCGACGACCCGCGGCCCGTCCGGGGCGCCGCCGGCCGGCCGGCGACCCTCCTGGTCCGGGCCGACCTCGAACGCCTGGCCGCTCGGGACGGGCGGCGGGTGGCCGGACCCGTCCGTGGCCTGGTGCTGGCCGCCGACCCGGCCTGGCGGGGGCTGCTGCCGGGGCAGCGGGTGGGCGCGCAGGGGCGGTTGACCGCGCCGCGCGGCGGCGACCTGACCGCTGCCGTCCTCACCGTGACCGGCCCGCCCGCCCCGCACGGTCCGCCGCCGTGGCTCCAGCGCGCGGCCGGCACGCTCCGCGCCGGCCTGCAACGCGCCTGCGAGCCGCTGCCGGACGAGCCGGGCGGTCTGCTGCCCGGGCTGGTCGTCGGGGACACCAGCCGACTGACGCCCGCCGTCGAGGCGGACTTCCGGGCCACCGGCATGACCCACCTCAACGCGGTCTCCGGCTCGAACGTCGCCATCGTGGTCGGCGCGGTGCTGCTGCTCGCCCGCTGGGCCCGGGCCGGTCCCCGGGCGGCCGTCTTGGCGTGCGGGTTGGCCCTGATCGGCTTCGTCATCCTGGTCCGACCGTCGCCGAGCGTGGTCCGGGCCGCCACCATGGGGGCGATCGGCCTGGCCGCGCTCGCCGCCGGCCGGCCCCGGGCCGCGCTGCCCGCCCTGTGCACCGCGGTCGCGGTGCTGGTGCTGGTCGACCCGGAGCTGGCCGGCGACGCCGGCTTCACCCTCTCCGTGTGCGCCACCGCCGGGCTGCTGCTGCTCGCCCCCGGCTGGCGGGACGCACTGCGGCGGCGGGGCGTACCGGTGGGGCTGGCCGAGGCGCTGGCCGTGCCGGCGGCCGCCCAGCTCACCTGCGGCCCGGTCGTCGCCGGCATCTCCGGGACGGTCAGCCTGGTCGCCGTGCCCGCCAACCTGCTGGCGGTGCCGGCCATCGCACCGGCCACCGTGCTCGGCGTCGCCGCCGCCGTGGTGTCGCCGGTCTGGCCGGCCGGCGCCGAGTTCGTCGCCTGGCTGGCGAGCTGGCCGGCCCGCTGGCTGGTGACCGTGGCCGGCCACGGGGCGGGGCTGCCCGCCGGGACCCTGCCCTGGCCCGGCGGGGTGACCGGGGCCCTGCTGCTGGCCGGGCTCACCGTGGCGCTGCTGCTCGCCACCCGACGGCCGCTGGTCCGGCGGCTCGTCGCGGTGTGCGCCGTCGCGGTGGTGCTCGGCACGCTGCCCGTCCGGCTGCTGGCCGGCGGCTGGCCGCCGCCCGGCTGGGTGGTGGTGGCCTGCGCGGTGGGGCAGGGCGACGCGTTGGTGCTGCCGGTCGCCGCCGGTCGGGCGGTGGTCGTCGACGCCGGGCCCGACCCGGCCGGTGTGGACGGCTGCCTGCGCCGGCTCGGCGTACGCGAGGTGCCGCTGCTGGTGGTCAGCCACTTCCACGCCGACCACGTCGGCGGGGTCGCCGGGGTGTTCCGGGGCCGCCGGGTGGCGGGTGTGCTGACCCCACAGTGGTCGGAGCCGGCCTTCGGGGTGTACCAGGTACGCGTCGCCGCGCTGGGCGGTGCGGCGAGCCTGCGTACCGCGCCGGTGGGCTGGAGCTGGCGGGCGGGGGGAGTGGCGCTGGTCGCGCTCGGCCCGCCGTACCCGCTGCGGGGCAGCCGGTCGGATCCCAACAACAACTCGCTGGTGCTGGCCGCCGCCGTGGCCGGAGTGCGGATCCTGCTGCCCGGCGACGCCGAGACCGAGGAGCAGCGGGCGTTGCTGGAGGCGTCGCCGTCCGCCGCCTTCCGGGCCGACGTCCTGAAGGTCGCCCACCACGGCTCGGCGTACCAGGACCCGGAGTTCCTCGACGCGGTCCGGCCCGCCGTCGCGCTGGTGTCGGTGGGTGCCGGGAACGACTACGGGCACCCCAATCCCGGGCTGCTGGCCCGGCTGACCCGCGTCGGTGCCCGCGTCCTGCGGACGGACATCGACGGCGACCTCGCGGTGGTCCGGGACCGGCGTGGACTGGCGGTGGTGGCCCGCGGCACCCGACCCGGGCGGCAGCCGTGACACCCGTGGCGCCCACGCCCGCCGGCTCGCAACAGCCCGCACATCCCGGCGCGAGCCGGCGTGCCTCGACCGGCCGGCGACGATCGGCGGAGTGACCGACCAATGGAGGCGGCTTGTTGCTATAGCGGGTGGATCGGCTTAAATGTCGGGATTCGCGCTGAGTGCGGGCTCTGCCGTCACAGTCGCCGATGAGCAGGCACGATCCGGTCGAGGGCCGTGCGAATATGGGCGACGTGACCCCCGCCAGCCTGCCCCCCATTCTGCTCGTCCTCGGCGACGAGGAGTTGCTCGCCACGCGAGCGGTCAGCGAAGCCGTCGCGACGGCGCGCGCCGTCGACCCCGACGTGGACGTCCGGGAGTACCAGGCCAGCGCCGTGGCGGTGGGGGAGATCGCCGAGATGCTCAGCCCGTCGCTCTTCGGCGGCCGGCGGGTGCTCGTGCTGCACGCCGGGCAGGACGCCCGGAAGGACCTGGTCACCGCGCTGCTGGCGTACGCGAAGAACCCCGACCCGGAGGTTCAGCTCGTCGTGCTGCACCTCGGCGGCGCGAAGGGGAAGGCCTTCGCCGACGGGCTGCGCGCGGCCGGTGCGACCGTGGTGCCGGCGGCCAAGCTCAAGGGGCACCGGGAGCGGGTCGCCTTCGTCCGGGACGAGATCCGCCGGGGCGGCGGCCGGTGCACCGACGACGCGGCCGAGGCGCTCATCGCCGCCGTCGGCACCGACATGCGGGAACTGGCTGCCGCCTGCTCGCAGCTCATCGCCGACACCGACGGCCGGATCGGGGCCGACACGGTCGCCCGCTACTACCGCGGCCGGGTCGAGGTGACCGGCTTCACCGTCGCCGACGCGACCATGGTCGGTGACGTGCCTGCCGCGCTGGAGGCGCTGCGCTGGGCGCTGCACGTCGGCGTCGACCCGGTGCCGATCGCCGACGCGCTCGCCGACGGGGTCCGCACGGTGGCCCGGGTGGCCTCCGCCGGGCGGGGCAGCCCGTACCAGCTGGCCAGCAGCCTCGGCATGCCGGCCTGGAAGATCGAGCGGGCGCAGCGGCAGGGACGGGGCTGGACACCCGAGGGCCTGGTGCAGGCGATGCGCGCCGCCGCCGAGTGCAACGCGGCCGTCAAGGGCGGCGCCGACGACCGGGCGTACGCGCTGGAGCGGGCCGTCTTCTCCGTCGCCGCCGCCCGTCAGGGCGGCGCCCGGTGACCCGATCCCCCCGGACGGGCTGGGCGACGGTCCCCACCGACCAGGAGCGGTACCGACCGCTGTACGCCCGGGTCCTCGGGCTGCGGTTCGTCAACCCCGGCGGGGTGCTGTGCTTCCTCTTCTTCGAGGGCTCGATCGCGCTCGCCGTGCTGCTCGCCCTCGCCGAACTGGTCAGCTGGTGGGCGGTGCTGGTGCTGCCGGTCGCCGTGGCGGCGATGGTGAAGCTCAACGACATGGTCGCCGAGGTGGTGGTCCGCACCGCGGCGCTCGTGCCGGAGCAGGAACGGGACCGGTTCCGCCGGCAGATGGAGCCGGTGGTCGGCCGGGCCCGCGTGCCGTCCGCCCCGCGCGCGCTGCCCGGGGTGGTCCTCGCCTCCGACCCGACGCTGCGGGCCGCCCGCCCCGGCGACCAGGTCGCCCGGTACGACGAGGGCGGCACCTGGACCGACCCGGTCCGGCACGACCCGATGCGCTGAGCCGACCGCACCCGGGCGCCGGGGCCCGACGAGGGCGTGCCGGCCGAGAGCCGGACGGTGGCAGCGGGCGCGATCCCAGACGCAGACAGCCGGAAGCCCCGGGTCAGTGCCCGGGGCTTCCGGCAGATCTACCGGCGCTTGTCAGGCCGAGAACGAGGCGATGCGCTTCGCGATCGCCGACTTCCGGTTCGCCGCCTGGTTGGCGTGGATGACGCCCTTGCTGGCAGCCTGGTCCAGCTTGCGGGCGGCGTCACGCATGAGGACGGTGGCCTTCTCGGCGTCACCGGCCTCCGCAGCCTCGTTGAACTTGCGGATGGCGGTCTTCAGCGACGACTTGACCGACTTGTTACGCAGCCGGCGCTTCTCGTTCTGCCGGTTGCGCTTGATCTGGGACTTGATGTTCGCCACGCGACAGCCTCGTCTTGATAGCTCGGTTTGGTCTGCTTCACGCGCGACGAGCATGCGTCATCGCTGCGCGAAGAGCCAGGTTACCAGGTCGGCCGGGACGAGCCAAAACGACTCAGCCCCAGCTCCGCCGGGCGGCCAGCCAGCTGAGCGCCTGGTCGCCGCTCCACCGCTGGTGGGCTCGGATGTGCGGCGACGCGGAGGACGGGCCGGCGGCCGCGTTGGTGAGGAGGTACCCGGACAGTGCGGCCAGGGTCACGTCGAGCGCGTCCGGCGGCGCGCCGGCCGCCGCCGGGTGGGTGGCGAACGCCTCGTCCGCGGCGAGGCCGCTGGCGTACGCGGTGATCAACAGGCCGGCCAGGTCGAACCAGGCCGGCCCGTGACAGAGCCAGTTCCAGTCGCAGATCCAGGCCCGACCGGCGGTGTCGATCAGCACGTTGTCCACCCGCAGGTCGCAGTGGATCAACCCGGTTGGCGAACGGCCCGACCCGGCGGGGGAGGCGTCCGCGTACGCCGGGAGGCGGGACTCCAGCGCGGCCAGCTCGGGCAGCCGCGGCCGGGCCCAGGGCGGCAGCTCCGGCGCCGGCTCCCGGCCGGCGGCAACCTCGCCCCAGCAGAGGATGTCGTCGCGGGCCAGGTCGGCGAGGCGGGGCAGCCCGAGCCTGACCAGCTCCGCCGGTGGTTCGGCGAGGGCGGCCGCGACCTCGGCGTACGCGGCGAGGGTGGCGGTCAGCTCGGCCGGGTCCCAGGGCAGCCGGGGCGGGGCGCCGTCGACGGCGTCGAGGCAGACCGCGTACCAGCCGGCCTCGGTGAGCGCCCACCGTGGCCGGGGGACCGGCAGGCCGGCGGGGAGCCGGGCGAGGACGGCGGCCTCGTGGGCGTACCAGTCGACCAGGTGCCGCTGCGTGGTCAGCGAGGCCGCCTTCAGGAAGGCCCGCGCGCCGTCGGCGGTCTCCAGCACGGCGGCGAAGCCCCGGGTGAATCCGGCGCCGGCCACCCGTACCGCGACCGGCGGGCCGCCGAGC
>NZ_QGKS01000448.1 GCF_003172935.1 Micromonospora sicca
GATTGAGCTGGCGCCGGCGATCGCGCCCTGTCGCAGGTACAGCACGGGTGGGTGGTCGAATCTCGCGCTGGCGGGAAGAACCGGCGGGGACCTGCGGGAACTGGGCGGTCGGCGGCATCGGCTGCTGACCGGGCTGGTTCTGGGCAGGGTCGTAGGGGGTGGTCATGGGTGTGGAGGTCTCCCAGGTCTGGTGTCGCGCTGCCCCGTACTGAGCGCAATACCAGGAACGCTCTCACAGCGTCCCCACAGACGCCCTCCCCCGGCAGTCCTGACACAGACGCCGGTTGCCTGGGGCAACATCCAATCGACCGACCCACCGTCCGACGATGAGGCACCCGCCACGTCACGCTCCGGCCGCGGCATCCCAGGGCGGGTCGGCGTCCTCGCCGAGCAGCAGCGGCACGTCGTGCACCGACAGGTCCAGCCGCGGACGCAGGAACCAGACCCGGTGGCGCCTTCCGCCGGCGCTCGAAGGCGGTGTCCACTTCGATCTCAGCCACCACCGTCGGCTCCACCTGCACGTAGCGCAGCGGCTCGGGCCGGTCCAGCTGCCCGCCGCCGGATCGAGTGGGCCGACCCGAACCGCAAACGCCTCCACCACCGTCGCAGGGCGTCCCGCCGGTTCTTCCCGCCAGCGCGAGATTCGACCACCCACCCGTGCTGTACCTGCGACAGGGCGCGATCGCCGGCGCCAGCTCAATCGGCGGACCAGAGCATCGGGTTGAGCGGCCCGCTGGCCACGCTGCCGGCCGGTCGACTGTCCAGAAAAGCCGCCCAGTCCGCGTGCTGGAAGCGGTTGGCTGGCTGCGCCACCTCGAGGGCCGCGTCCATGTAGATGATGGTCATCACCCGGCGTGGGATGTCGCCGCGGTTGCCGGGCGCCCGGTGGATGGTCCAACCCGCGTGGAAGCTGACGTCGCCCAGCGCGTATGGCGAATCGTCGATCGGAAAGCCGCCGGCCGCCACGAAGGCGTCGAGCTGAGCCTCTGACTCGTCGCTGATCTCCAGTGGCTGACCGTAACCGGACCGGTGGCTGCCGGCCGCGAAGGTCAGCGGCCCCAACTCCGCCGGCGTGTCCTGCAGCGGCACCCAGGCCGTCACCGTACGGTCGGTGGAGAGCGGCCAGTAGTGCTGGTCCACATGCCATGGCGTGAAGCCGCCGCCGGCCTCCTTGTAGAGCGCCTGGTCGTGATAGAGCCGCACAGCCGGCACCCCGAGCAACTGGGCAGCCATCCCGGCCAGCCGCCGGGAGAAGACGAAGTCCCGCACCACGTCGCTGTGCCGCCACAGGTTCACCACCTGCAGGAAGGCCCGGCTGTACGTGTCGCGCTCGGCCAACGGCAGGTGCTGGCTGTTGAGCCGGATCACCTGCGCGGTGATCTCCGGCTCGTAATGTGCGACGAGGTCAGGGCTGAGAACGCCCCGCAGCTTCACGAAGCCGTTCGCGGCATAGCGCTCGACGTCCCCGGGCGCTACGGCGTAGTGCTGGTCGAGTTCGGCGCCAGCAGTGGTCATCAGAGCCTCCCATCAAGCGGCTGTCGCAACGTCTGGCCGGGACGGTGATCGGCCCGCTACGCCTGGAATGGCCGGAACCGGTACTCTGCCGGCCGCTGCACTGGGGCACACGCCGCTGCTGGTCGGCAGGGTACCGTTCGGGCGTGCGCCCGTCGCTGCCGAGGATCAGGCGGGGCGATCCGACGATCCCGGCCGTCCGGTCAGGCGCGGGCGGGGGACCAACCGTGGGCGACGAGTCGGGAGGCGTCGCCGCCCTCGCCGTGGAAGAGCAGCCCGTCCCGGTCCGTCGCGACGATCTGGTCGACGTAGACCCCTCGACCCTGGCCGGAGCCATCGGTGCTGCTGCTCCATCTCAGGTGGGTAGCCTGATTGGGCAGCTCGACCGACACCTGCCACCAGACCCGGCCGCCATAACCGGTGACCGTGCCGTCGCTGGTCCACTGGTGGTTCCCATGTCGCAGCAGCATCCGCTCGGGAGCCCAGGTCGAGCCACCGTCAGTGGAGACCTCGAACCGGGCGCTGTCGTAGCGCGGCTCGGTGTCGTACCAGAGCAGGAAACTGGCCGAGCCGCCCCGCGCCGCCCGGCGCAGCGGTGCGGTGAGGGTGCCCGTCGCGAGGTCGCGGGGGTCGGCCCGCCAGGCGTCCCGCGACCGGGGTCGTACCGGCATCGCTTCGGCGAGGTCGCGCGCGACGGCGCGCCGGGCGACGTTGTTGCTGCCCCAGCCGCGGTCGGGGTGTACCCGGTTGCTGAGCAGGATGACGAACGAGTGGGAGAGCGGGTCGACGACGATCGACGTGCCGGTGAAGCCGGTGTGCCCGAACGCCACGGGGGAGGAGAGCCCCATCATGTACCAGTGCTTGTTGAGCTCGAAGCCCAGTCCGCGATCGCTCTCCGGATAGGCCGGCTCCAGCGGCGCGTTGTAGTTGACCAGCATCGCCCGCACCGTGTCCTCCCGCAGGATCCGTCGCCCGCGGTACTCGCCGCCGTTCAGTAACGCCTGACAGAGCACGGCGAGGTCCGCCGCGGTCGAGAAGGCTCCCGCGTGCCCAGCCACACCGCCGAGTGACCAGGCGTTCTCGTCGTGCACCTCACCCCAGACCATGCCGCGCCCGGCGTACGGCTGGTACTCGGTCGCGGCGATCCGCGTCCGCCGCTCCGGTCCCGGGTTGTAGCCGGTGTCACTCATGCCCAGCGGTGCGGTGACGCCGTCGCGGACCAGCTCGGCCAACGGCCGGCCGGTCATCCGTTCCGCCAGCACGCCGAGCGCGATCAGCCCGAGGTCGGAGTACACGTACCGGGTACCGGGCGTCGCCCCGGGGGACAGCGGCGTGGCGAGCGCGGCGGCGAACCGCTCGGCCTGCGTCGGGTACCTGCTCCACAGCGGCGCAAAGGCGGGTAGGCCTGAGGTGTGGGTGAGCAGCATCCGTACGGTGACCGCCGCCTTGCCGCCGGCCGCGAACTCCGGGAGGTACCGGGCGACGGGCGCGTCCAGCTCCACCCGCCCCCGCTCGACCTGCTGCATCGTCACGATGGTGGTGAACAGCTTCGACACCGACGCCAGGTCGAAGATCGTGTCGGGCCGCATGGGGATCTGCTGGTCGGCGGGGAGCTCCACCCCGACCAGCCCGGGCGGCGGCCCGGCGGCGGCGTACCGCACCGCCGTGCCCACCGCGGCGTGCTGCACGATAACGCCGTCCTTGGCCGCCAGGACCACGGCACCCGCGTACGCGGGGTAGCCGGGATGGTCGGGGGTCGGCTGGAGATACGCCGCCAGGTCGGCGGGCATGCGGTCCACGTGCTCGGGGAGCAGGCCGACCTCGCGGGCGCTGCCGCGTCGCAGCGTGTCGTTCCGGAACTGGATGTCGGCAGGGGTGACGGCCGGCGGTCCGGAGTCGGCCGGGGGCTGCGCAGCCGCGGCCGTGGCCGGCACGGAGGTGACCAGAACGGCCACGGCCGCAACGAGCGCGACGGTTCGGAGCGGTTTCGTGCGGACCGCGGTGGCGACGGCACTCCGCTGCATGGTTCCTCCTACCAGGTCAGGCCGTGGCCGTAGGGGTAGAGCACGGTGCCCGCGCCCTCGGCCGTGGGAATCGTGACGGGCAGCCGTCCGCGGGGAGACAGCTCGCCGTGCAGCGAGCGGACGAGAGCGTCCATCGCCGCCCGGGTGTACGAATAGGTCGCCAGGTAGGTGGTCACCCCCGGCAGGTACGCGATGTCGTAGGGGTCGCGGACCGCCACCACCACCACGGGCTTCCCGGTGGCGACCAGCGCTGCGACGAGACGTTGCTGGGTGCCGCGCGGGTCGGTGACGATGGTGTCCCACGCCTTGTTGACCAGTACGACGGTGAGATCGTGCTTGGCTGCCTCGGCAGCGGTCGCGGTGATCACGGGGTCGGACGGGAGGGTCGCGGGTCGGGCGGTGGCTCGGGCGCCGCGGGCGGTGAACCCGTCGGCGACCGTCGCGACCGGAGCGAAGGCGGCGCTGTTCCAACCGGTGACCAGCACCGACCGGTCCGTGTGGGCAAGCGGCAGCAGCCCGGCGTCGTTGCGGACCGCGGTGAGGGTCGGGTCGGTGACCCGGGCCACGGCGGCCAGGTGCTGCGGCGCCCCGATCGTGCGTACCGCCTCGTCGACGTCGACCAGCGGCGACCGGGCCAGGCCCTGCCGGTACTTCATCGCGAGGATCCGCCGGACCGACTCGTCGATGCGCCCCTCGGTCAGCTCGCCGGTGGAGACGGCCCGCAGCACCGCGTCTCGGGCCAGCCGCAGGTCCGGCGGCATCAGGAGCTGGTCCGCGCCGGCCTTGAGCGCCAGCACGGGCACCCGGTCGTCACCGTACTTCTGCCGCACACCGGCCATGTTGAGCGCATCGGTGACGATGACTCCGCGAAAGCCGAGTTCGCCGCGCAGCACGTCGGTGAGGATCCTCGGCGACAACGTCGCCGGGTCGCCGGAGGGATCGAGCGCGGGCACCACGATGTGGGCGGTCATGATCGATTCGACGCCCGCGCTGATCGCCTGCCGGAACGGCGGCGCGTCGATGCGGTCCCACTCCTGTCGGCTGTGGTTGATGACCGGCAGGTTGGTGTGGCTGTCATTTTCGGTGTCACCGTGGCCGGGGAAGTGCTTCGCCACCGCGGTCACGCCGGCACCGTCCTGGAACCCGGTGACCTGGGCGGCGGTCAGCTCGGCCACCAGGGTGGGATCGGCGCCGAAGGACCGTACTCCGATCACCGGGTTTGCCGGATTGACGTTGACATCGGCGATCGGCGCGTACGGCTGGTGGATGCCGGCCGCGCGTAGCTCGCGCCCGGTGATCTCCGCCGCCGTCTGCGCGGCCCCGGGCGACCGCGCGGCGCCCAGGGCCATCGACCCGGGGAACTGCGCGGCGGGTGCGGGCATCCGCAGCACCACGCCCTGCTCCTGGTCGGTGGAGATGAGCAGGGGCACCCGACCCTTGCTGCCATCGCCGAGGGCGGCCCGCTGGAGCCCGTTGGAGAGGGTGGCGATCTGGCTGGGACTGTCCAGGTTGTGGGACCAGGAGAAGTAGCAGACGCCGCCGAGGTGGAACCGGTCGATGACCTCGGCCGGCGTCTCGACGCCGAACGTCGCACGGTTGGCGACGCGGTCGGCGGCTGTGGGTTCGGTGGCGTCGCTGCCGTAGACGTACGTGGAGAAGAGCTGGCCGACCTTTTGCGCCAGGCTCATGTGCCGCAACGTCGAGGTGACCCAGCCGTGCTCGGCAGCGGGCGGGCGCACAAGCGCGGCGGAGGCCTGGACGGGGAGCGGCGTGAGGGTGGTCGCCAGGGTGGCCACCAGGACGGTCGCGATGACGAGTCGGGCCTTCATAGACGATGACCTCTCAGTCCGGTTGACTGAAACTTAGCTACACATCGATGAATGGTCAAGAAAGTTTGCTACAGGAACGCCGGACCGGTCCGCCGCGGTCTACAACGGCACCCCGGCGGTCAGCGACCTGTCGTTGCTGCGGGTCGGCCGGCACGTCCAGGTGCTCGGCGCCTGGCATCCGGACACCAACGAGATCGACATTGCCACCGTCTACGCCGCCGCCTGGCGGCAGGCCCCCGGGCGGTGCGTACCCGCGCATCCGCGTGCCGCCCGGAGCGTCGCCCGCAGCACCGCGTGCTGCCCGCGTACCGGCTGCTGGGTGGCGTCGAACTGACCCTCAGCGAGCTGCTCCTGCTGCCGCCCGTACTGCGGGTGGAGGCGGTGGCCGCGACGGTGCTGACCGTCGTCTTCGTCGCCTACCTCGGGTACGCCCGGCGGGCCGCCCCGACCTCGTCCTGCGGCTGCCTGAGCGCCCGGGCGACCCCGGTCTCCGGCCGTAGCCTGGCCCGGTCAGGGCTGCTGGTGGCGGCGGGCGGACTGGCCGGGCTGGCCACCGGCGGGTGGCTGCCCGCGCTGGCCGGGCAGCCGGTGGCCGGCGCCGCCGTGCTGCTCGTCGAGCTGGCGGTGATGGTGTCGCTCTCCCCGGAGCTGGACCCGTCCTGGCTGTTGCCGCTACGCCGGCTGCGCGCCCGGCTGACCCACCCGCTGCGCGGCGGCACCGGTGTCCCGCTGCTCGCCACCGTGCAGCAACTCCAGCTCAGCGACGCCTACCGACGGGTGGCGCCGCTGCTCCGCTCCGACGTGCGGGAGCACTGGGACGACGGCGACTGGCGCTTCGTCGGGCACGCCGCGCGCTACCAGGGCCGCCTGGTGACGGCGGTGTTCGCCGTGCCGCTGGTCGACCGGGATCGCGACGCGGTGCGGGTCGCCGTGGTCGACGACGCCACCTGGCACATCCTGCTCAGCC
>NZ_QGKS01000137.1 GCF_003172935.1 Micromonospora sicca
GGCCGGCGCGGCGCCGGCCACGTTCGCCGGCCCGCCCGGCCCGCCGCAGGGCGTGCTGCCGCAGACCGGCTGCCAGCTCTCCGCTGGCACGGCCAGCTGCGACCTGTGGGCGAAGCCGGGCACGGTGGTGCTGCCCGGCGCCGCCGCCCCGGTGCCGATCTGGGGCTTCGCGTCGACCGACGCGGCGCCGGCCACCCTGCCCGGGCCGGTGCTGGTGGTCGACCAGGGCCAGGCGGTCACCATCACCGTGCACAACGGACTCGCCGACAACCTGGCGCTGGCGCTGCCCGCGGTCACCGGGCTGGTTCCGGACCGTACCGGCGCCGCCCCCGGCGGCACCCGCAGCTACACCTTCACCGCCGCCCGGCCCGGCACCTACCTGTACGAGGCCGGCCACACCGCACTCGGCGCCCGCCAGGTCGCGATGGGCCTGGTCGGCGCGCTGGTGGTCCGCGCCCCCGCGGTCGGCGGGCGGCCCAGCGGGTACGGCGACGCCGCCTCGGTCTACGACGACGAGGCGGTGCTGGTGCTCACCGAGGTCGACCCGGCCTTCAACGCCGCGCCGTCGACCTACGACATGCGCTCCTACGCGCCGAAGTACCGCCTGATCAACGGCAAGGCGTTCCCGGAGACCGACGTGATCGCCACCGACGTCAACCGGCGGGTGCTGCTGCGCTACGTGGCCGCCGGGGTGCAGCCGCACCCGATGACGCTGCTCGGCCTCGACCAGTCGGACGTCGGCCAGGACGCCCGCCCGGCCGCGTACCCGGAGGCGGCGGTGACCCTGCCGCTGCAGCCAGGTCAGGCGGTCGACGCGGTGGTGGCCGTGCCGGCCGGGCCGGACGGGCGGCGGTTCGCCCTGCTGGAGTCCGGCGGGCAGCTCAACAACGCCGGCCAGCGCTACGGGTCCACGATCACCGGGGTCAGCCCGCAGCAGGCCTTCGGCGGCATGCTGACCTTCCTGGACACCAACCCGCCGCCGGTCAGCGGCGACCACGTCGGACCGACCGCCGCGAACGTGCGGGCCGCCCCGAACCCGGCCAGCGTCCTGGACGCCGTCACCGTCACCGCCGACTTCACCGACGCGGGCAACGGCAATTCGGTGGTGGACCGGGCCGAGGCGGTCGTCGACGACCTGCGGGTGGCCGAGGGGACGAGCATCCCGTTCACCGCCGCCGGCTTCGGCGCCGGCCCGACCGTCACCGGGGCCACCGCCGCGATCCCGGCCGCGCTGCTCACCACCCTGACGCAGGGCCGGCACACCGTCTACGTCCGCGGTCACGACGCCGCCGGGAACTGGGGCGTGGTCGGCAGCACCACGCTGAACCTCGCCGTCACCGGCGCGGTCACCACCGGGGTGACGCTGACCCCGAACCCGACCGCCGGCACCGGCGACATCGCCCTCTCGGCCAGCGGCGACGACAGCGGCCTCGGCGGCACGGTCACCGGCGCGGAGTACTTCGTCGACACCACCGGGGCTGACGGCGCGGGCACCGCGCTGACCCTGGCCAGTCCCGGCGCGGCGGTCACCGCCGAGTCGGGCGTCATCCCCGCGGTGGTGGCCGCCGCCCTCGCCGAGGGGCGGCACACCGTGCTGGTGCACACCCGGGATTCGTTCAACCTCTGGGGCCCGTACGCCGCCGCCGACCTGGTGGTGGACCGGACGGTGCCGACCCTGCTCTCCGGCGCCGTGGAGCCCGCCGCCACCAACGGCAGCACCGGGTCGGCCTCCGACCCGACCGACCTGCGGATCAACGCCGCGTTCACCGACCCGGCCGGCGCCGGCGTGCGTTCCACCGTCGCCGCAGCGGAGGGCTTCCTGGACGTCGGCGGCGCCGACGGGACGGGCTTCACCTTCGTCGCCCTCGACGGCTCGTTCAACGGCGCCACCGAGAACACCTACGGGCTGCTGCCGCTGACCGAGCTGACCGGGGTCGCCGACGGCACGCACCAGGTGCTGGTCCACGCCCGCGACGCGGCCGGCAACTGGGGGCCGCTCACCGCGGTCACCTTCGTCCTCGACCGGACCGGGCCGGTGATCGGGGCGGTCACCGCCACCCCGAACCCGACCGCCCGCGCGGCGTCGCTCACGCTGACCGCCACCGCGACGGACGCGCTCTCGGCGGTCACCGCCGCCGAGTGGTACGAGGGCGCCGACCCGGGTGTCGGCAAGGGCCGCGCCATGACGGTCAGCGGAACCGCCCTGTCCACCACGATCGCCCTGAACGGGTTCAGCCGCGGCAGCCACACGCTGCGGGTCCGGGCCCGGGACGCGCTCGGTAACTGGGGCGCGGCCGGCTCGGTGACGGTCAGCGTCGACCCGCCCAACGCGATCTTCGCCGACGCGTTCACCGGCGGCACCGGCGCCTGGTCGCAGGTCGTCGGCACGGTCTCCGCCGGCTCCGGGCAACTGGTCGCCGGCACGGTCGGGTACGTGGTGGACGCCACCCCGGTCGGCGAGCGCACCTTCCACGCGAAGTTCGACGTCACCCTCGGCACGTTCAACCCGCAGACCGCGACGGTCACCGTCTACCAGGCCCGCAACGCCTCCGGCGGGGCCCTGGCGGTGGTGCAGTACCGGCGCAGCAACGGCATCAACCAGTTCCGGCTGGGGCTGCTCCGGCCGGCCGGCTGGGCGTACACCGGCTGGGTGGCGGCCTCCGGCGGGACGGTCCGCCTCGATTGGGCCTCGGCCACCGCGGGCTCGGCCACGCTGAAGGTCGGCGCGGTCACCGTGGGGACGCTGACCGGCGACACCAGCGGCTACCCGGTGGAGTCGGCGGCCCTGGGCCTGGTGGCCCGGACCGCCACCACCAGCGGCTCGCTGAGCTTCGACAACTACGCCTCCACCCGCTACACCGCACCCTGACGTCGCTCGGGGGCCGGGCGCCGGCCCGGCCCCCACCGTCCACCGAGGAGTCCAGACGATGGTCGCGATCCCGTTCCGCCTCTCGCGTCGCCACGCCGGCCGGGCGGTGCTCCTGCTGCTCGTCGTCGCGCTGGTCGCGGTGTCGATCGTCCGCTTCGGCGGGTACGCCTCGGCCCGGCAGGGCTACGCCGTCCCGCACGACGGTCAGTTGGAGGCCACCCTCGGCGTCCGCTTCACCCAGGCCGCCGTCGTCGGCGACGGCGGCCTGGTGGAGCTGCGCTACGTCGTGCTCGACACGCAGAAGGCCTCCGCCTTCCAGAACGACACGAAACATCCGCCCCGGCTGCGCAACGAGCGCTCCGGCAAGCTGGCCTGGCGGGCGGCGCTGATGAAGCAGGGCCACGAGCTGCGCCCCGGGCAGAGCTACTACCTGCTCTACCTGAACAACGGCGGCGCCATCAAGCGCGGCGACAAGATCGAGATCACCTCGGGGCCGCGCCGGCTGGCCCACGTCCCGGTCCGGTGACCCCGGTGCGCCGACTCGCCCGGGTCCTCGCCGTCCTCGCCCTCGCGGGCTTGACCGTGCCGGTCGGGTCCGCGCCGGCGCAGGCGCACGCGTACCTGGCCCGCAGCGCGCCCGCCGACGGCGCGGTGCTCGACCGGGCGCCCGAGACGCTGACCCTCTCCTTCACCGAGCACGTGGAGCTCTCCGCCGCCCGGATCACCCTGACGGACGGCGATGGCCGGCAGTGGGCGGTGACCCGGCTGGTCCTGCGGGACGCCGACGGCGCGCCGGCCGCCGAGGACGCCGACAGCGAGGAGCCGGTGACGCTGGTCGCCGGCCTGCCCGCGTTGCCGGCGAACACGTACCACATCTCCTGGCGGACGCTCTCCTCCGACGATCTGCACACCACCAGCGGCACCCTGGTCTTCGGGGTGGGCCGGCAGGTCACCGCCGCCGGCACCGCCGGGCCGGTCGCCCCGGGCCCCCGGGAGACCGTGGCCCGCGCCCTCGGACTGCTCGGCCTCGCCGTCCTGCTCGGCGGCGCCGCCCTCGCCGTGCTGCACGGCCGGGCCGCGCGCCGCCCGGACCCGACGGCCGCCGTCGTCCGCCGCCGGCTGCTCACCGTCTCCGGGTACGCCGGCGTGGTCGCCCTGCTCGCCGCGCCGCTGCAACTGGCCATCCAGCTCTCCTGGGCGGGGGGCGACCGGTCGGGCCTGCTGTTCGACCAGCTCACCAGCGGCCGCTGGCTGCTGCGGGAACTTGGGGTGGCGGTGCTCCTCGCGGCCGTGCTCCGGGCCGCCCAACGGCCCGGGGCCGGCCCGCCGGCGACCGTCGTCTTCGGGGCGGTGGGGGCGCTCGCCGCGGCCGTGGGCAGCGCGCTGCTCGGGCATCCGATGGGCGGGCCGCTGCGCACCGCGCTGGTCGGCGGCGTGCACGTGCTGGCCGCCGGGGGCTGGGCCGGCGCGGTCCTCGCCACCGCCCTCGCCCTGCTGCCGGTGGTCCGGCGCACCCCCGACCGTGCGGTGCAGGTACGCGCGCTGCTGCGCGCCTTCGCCGCGCTCGCCGTAGGCTGCCTGACCCTGCTCGTGCTCACCGGGCTGCTGCTCGCCGGCCCCCAGGTGGTCACCGTGGATGCGCTGCTCGGCTCCCCGTACGGGCTGCTGCTGCTGGCCAAGGTGGCGGTGGCCGGCGCGGCCGGGCTGCTCGGTCTGCGTACCGCCCGGCGGCTGCGCCGGTCCGACCTGCCCCGTCGGGGCCTGCGCACGGAGGCGGCCCTGCTCGCGGTCGTCCTGGGGCTGGCCGGGGCGCTCGCCGCAGCGGGCCCCGCCCGGGGCCCCGCCTTCCCGGTGGCCGCGGCGGGCCGGGCGGTGCCGCAGGTCAGCGGCCAGGCCGCCGACCTCGTCGATACGGTGGCGATCCGCCCCAACCGGCCGGGCCGCAACATCGTCAGCATCACCGTCGGCGACACCCGCCGCCCGGCGCCCGCCCCGGTGACCGGCGTGTCGGTGCTGCTGATCGGGCCGAACGGGGAGCGGGCCGTGCACCCGGTCACCCGGACCGCCGACGGGTGGGTGGTCGCGGTCGACGACATCCGCACCCCCGGGCAGTGGCGGGTCGGGGTGACGGTGCTGCGCGACGGTCTCTCCCCGGTCAGCGACAGTCACGACTGGCTGGTGCCCGCCGGTGACCCGACCGGCGCGTCGGTACGCGTGTCGGCGGCGCCGCTGCGCCCCGTGCTCGACCGGACGGCCGGCCTGCTCGCGCTGCTCCTTGCCGCTGCCGCCGGGGCGCTGGCCGTACGGCGCCGCCGGCGGCGTCGGGCCGGCCCGGCCGTCGTGGGAGCGCCCCTGGTGCCCTCGCCCGCGCCGGAGGTCGATGATCCGGAGCCGGTGGGCGCGGGGGCAGGGTCCGGCCCGGGGCCGGCCGAACGTCCGTGAGCACCTGGCGCGGGCGGGGTCCCGTTTCGTCCGCGCCGGCCAGCCGGGTCAGCCGGTCCGGGTGAAGTCCGCGGTCCAGTTGGTCTCCCAGGTGTCGCCGCCGTCGACCGAGAAGGCCTGCTCCCACCGTGCGGTTGTGGCGGTGATGTCGGACCACAGGAACCGCACCACGATCGGGGTGCCTTCGTAGGTCTCCTCGGCGGTGAAGACGCCGCGGCCGTCCGGGCCGAACCGGCCGACGACCGGGGGCAGCGACAGACCGCTGCGGCTGCTGGCCCAGTACAACGACCACTCGTCGCGGGCCGGGTCGTGCAGGCGCAGGGTCACCCCGCTGAATCCCTGGGTGGGGAAGGTGACCTCGTCGACGTTCCCGGCGCCGCCCAGGACGCTCCAGCACCGGGTGACGCCGGGGAACTCGTACCACTCGTCGCAGCCGGTTAGCGCGGTCCGCAGCCGGCGCTGGGTGGACGTCCAGGTGCCGACGAACCAGTCGAAGGTGTTCTCCATGGCCGCACGCTAGGCCGGGGCCACTGACACCTGCTGTCAGTGGACCACGAGCGACGCCGGCCGGAGGAGCCGCGAAGCCTACCGCCCGCTCTCTCCCCCCGGGCGCGAACGGCGGAGGAGACGACCCGATCGTGACGGCGTGGCTACCGTGCGTGGGCATGAGAGGCCTGCCAGTCGCGTTGTCCGCCGCCCTGCTGCTGCCGATGTTGGACCTGCCGTCGGCTGCTGTCGCCGGTCCCCGCGCCGGGACGTCGACCGGCTGGACCGTCCGCGCCGCCGGGGCGGCGACCGCCGCGCCTGCGGTGCCCTGTCCCAACGTGCCGGCCCCGGCGACGCGGCCGCCGCAGCCACCGCCGCCCGCGGACCCCGCCGCCCGCGCCGTCGGCGGGTCGGCGCTCGCCACCGCCGGCCTGGTGGTGCCGCCGTCCGTGCCCGCCGCACCCGCGGTGACCGCCACGTCGTGGCTGGTCGCCGACCTGGA
>NZ_QGKS01000449.1 GCF_003172935.1 Micromonospora sicca
CCGTCGGGCAGCGTGCGGCCGGCGGTCACCCCCACCCCGGCCCGCACCGTGCGGCCGACCCGGCCACCGGCCCCGGCCAGGTCGAGCAGCGGTCCGACCCGGCGGCCGAGCACCACGACCACCACCCGCAAGCCCGCCTGCACCCCGGCCGGCGTGGTGGACGTGGTCCAGGTCTTCACGGACGGCGTGGTGAAGGTCGCCGACCGGACCGACGGCGAGTGGACCGACCAACTCTGTCCGGGTGAGCGGATCCGCGTCTTCTGGGCCACCTACAGCCGGACCTCCGACGGCGGCGCGAAGCTCTACCAATCCCAGGTCCGCTACCTCGACCGCTCCCAGCCGACCTGGACCATGCGGCTGGCCCTGTCCGGCCACTGCGGCGACTCGTGGTACGTGGTGGCCGGCAACGCCACCATCCCGCAGACCCTCAAGCCGGGTGTGGTGCCGTTCGGCGGCGGCAAGCTGAACTGGGAGACCGGCGGGGGTTGCTGACCCGGGAGCACCGCCGGCTACCCACGGCTACCGCAGCCCGGACAGTCCCCGCCGGGCACTGACCGGACGCCGCACGTCATGCGGGACGAGGATGATCGTGCGGCCGGCGGCGTTGAGGCGGCGTAGTGCGCGTCGAGGTAGATCGTGCCGTCCTCGCCGTTGTCACCGGGCAGCACCGCCATCAGCGTGGCGACCCGTCCCATCGGGAAGGGGCGCCACGGCAGCGCCCGATGTCAGCGGCGGTTGTAGCGGTACATCGTCAGCACGCCGAAGACCACCACGAACCCGGCGCTCCACACCAGGGTCCACATCGTGCTCGACGGATCGGACGCCCCCGACATCACCGCGCGCACCGAGGCCACCAACTGCGTCACCGGATTGACCTTGACGAACGCCTGGAGCCAACCCGGCATCGTGCCTGGCTCGACGAACACGTTGCTCAGGAACGTCAGCGGGAACAGCACCATCATGCTGACGCCCATCACGGACTTCTCGCTGCGCAGGACCAGGCCGAAGAACGTCCACACCCAGGAGAACGCGAACGAGAAGACGACCAGCAGCCCGATCCCGGCCAGTACGCCCGGCAGCCCGCCGCCCGGCCGGAACCCCAGTACCAGCCCGACGCCCAGGATGACCAGGGCCGCGAGGATGTAGCGCAGCACGTCTCCGATGATCATGCCGACCAGGGCGGCCGGTCGCCAGACGGGCAGCGTCCGGAAGCGGTCGAAGACGCCCTTCTCGATGTCGGTGTTGAGCCCGACCCCGGTGTACATGGTGATCATCACGACGCTGGTCACCATGATGCCGGGCAGGAAGAACTGCAGATAGTCCCGTGGGCTGTCGGCGAGGGCGCCGCCGAACAGGTACGTGAACATCAGCACCATGATGATCGGGAACGCCGTCACGTCGAAGAGCTGCTCCGGCACGTGCTTGATCTTCAGAAGGGCGCGCCAGCCGAACGTGAGCGACGCCGAGAGGGCGCTCGGCCTGGGCGGTCGCGTACCGGGCGCGAGCACCGTACCGAGGGCGTCGGCGGACGGGACGTAGACGGACGGGGCGCGGCCGGTCGTGGTAGCGGCGTTGCTCATCGCGCTGCCTCCAGCTGGTCGTCCCGCTCGTCCGTGGAGACGGCGGGGTGGTCGGTAAGGGCCAGGAAGACCTCGTCCAGGCTCGGCTGGCCGAGGGAGAAGTTGTCGACGGCGATGCCCGCGCGGGCCAGGTCGGACAGCGCACGGGCGGCCTGCTCGCTGGCGTCGAGGTCGCCGCCGTCGCCCCCGACGCGGGCCGTCAGCGCGACCGGGTCGGGCTCGAGCTGCACCGGAACGCCCAGCGCCGCCTGGAGCAGCCGCTCGGCCGCCGGACGATGCCCCGGGTCGCGCAGCCGCAGGTGAACCGTGCCGGAGCCGACCGACGCCTTCAGCTCACCCGGCGTGCCCTCCGCGATCACCCGGCCGTGATCGACCACCGCGATGCGGCCGGCGAGCTGATCGGCCTCGTCCAGGTACTGCGTGGTCAGCAACACGGTCGTGCCGTGCGCCACCACGGCCCGGACGATCTCCCACACCTGGTTGCGGCTGCGCGGGTCGAGGCCCGTCGTCGGCTCGTCCAGGAACAGCAGGTCAGGGGTGTTGAGGATGCTCGCCGCGATGTCGATGCGCCGCCGCATGCCGCCCGAGTACTTCTTGACCTGGCGGTCGCCCGCCTCGGTCAGGCCGAACGCGGCCAGCAACGCCTCGGCCCGCTCCCGGGCGGCCGACCGCTTCAACCCGAGCAGCCGACCGAGGAGCACCAGGTTCTCCGTCCCGGTCAGGTCTTCGTCCACTGAGGCGTACTGGCCGGTGAGACTGACCCGGGCGCGCACGGCGTCCGCCTCCTCGACGACGTCGTGGCCGAACACCCGAGCCCGGCCGCCGTCGGGACGCAGCAGCGTCGCCAGCACGCGCACCGCCGTGGTCTTGCCCGCCCCGTTCGGACCGAGCAGGCCGTAGACGGTGCCGGCGGGGACCTGAAGATCGATGCCGGCCAACGCGCGGGTCGCCCCGAACGACCGGATCAGGCCTTCGGCCTCGATGGCCAGGCCGGTGGTGCGTCTGCTCATGACCGCTACCTTCCTCGTGCGCGTTCTGGAGACTTGACCCGCCGGCCGCCCAGCCGTCGCACGGCGCAGGGCGATGCCGGCGATGCCGGCACCACCTGCGGCGCGGTGCGGACCGTGCGGAGCTGGTCGACCGTGTGCAGGCCCATTCAACGGCAGCCGTACGACACAACGCCATCGCGCGCAACAGCCGACGTCGATGAAACCCGCAGGAGGTAAAGGAGGGACAAGGTCCGGCGGACCGTCGCCGGTCGACCTACAGTGTGGGAATGTGGGAGTCCGTTGCCGCGCCGGTGGTGGGTTTGCTGGCCGCCGTGGCCGTGGCTGCCCCGACGCCGACACCCGCCCGGCCGGTGGACGCCGCGCCGGTGCTGACGTCGACGCCGTTCGGCGCGCTGCCCGGGCAGCAGGTGACCCACGTCGTCACGATCTCCGGTGGCGGCACCCTCACCAACACGCGGGTCACGTTCACCACCACGGCCGATCTCGACGGTGTCACGGCGAGCGCGGAGCCGGGTCGGTGTACGGCGTCCCCTCGTACGGTCGTCTGCGAGCTCGGCGATTTGCGCCTGGGCACCGCCCCGTCGGTACCGAAGATCACCATTGCCGGGCGGGTCCGCCCGGGTGTGCCGCCGGGCACGCTGGTCCGCAACCGGGTCAGTGTCACCTCGGTGGAGTCCACCGCGACGGGCGCCCAGTTCGCCAGCAACGCGTACCTGCTCCCGGGGGCGACGGCGACGCCCACCGATCCGGCGCTGGAGTCGCCGGTGGCGAGCGAGGCCCTGCCGGGCGGACGGTCGATGCGGGTGCCGGCCGTCGCGGCGGTCGTGGTGGCCGGCGCGGTGGCCGCGGCTGCCGTGCTGACGCGTCGGCGGCTGCGGTTGCGGCACGGCCCGCCGCCGGCTGGCGGGCTGTAACGACCAGGCACCTGGATCCGATGTAGCAGGGGACGGGGAACGGGGTCGGCGGCAGGAGTACGGCATGGATCGACGGTGCTGGAGGCGGGCCACGCTGGCGGCGGTCGCCGGGGCGGCGGCGCTGGTGACGACGTCCGTCTGCCTGGATGCCGGGACGGCGACCGCCGCGGCACCGACCTCGGTGCAGGGGCCGCTGCCCCTGCCGACCCTGCTGCCCCTGCCCAGCCCGTCGCTGACCGTGTCGCTGCCGCCGGTGAACCTGCCGACGGTGACCCTGCCGCCCATCAAGCCGCCGACGGTCAAGCTGCCGACGCTTAAGCCGCCGACCGTCCCGTCGGCCACTCCGTCGACCGGACCGACGGCGGCACCCGGGACCACCCCGCCGGCCGCCGGCACGCCACCGCGGGCGGCCGTCCCGGGCCCGCCCGGCGACGGCGGGTCGGTGGTGAGCCCCGCTGCCGCCGGCGCGCTGATCGGCGCCGACCCGGGCGCCGACCTGTATCCCCAGCCACCGGTGGACGCCGCCGACACGCCCCAGGCCCGCCGGGTCGCCGCGCTCACCGACGTCCAGCACCGGATTCAGTACCTGCACAACGTCCTCGCCCGGACCCGGGACGACCTGACCCGGGTGCGGCGCGACCCGGATCCGGTGCTGCAACTGATGACCGCGCTCACCACCGGCGCGGACCCGGATCCGGCACCGCCGTTCGCCGTGGCGGACTCCGCGGAGGTGGTCGACACCCCCGCCGGCCACGCCGTCGCGCTGTCCGGCGCGATCGCCTCCGGCGAGGCCGAGCTCACCCGCCGCGAGCGGGAGGAGGCAGCCCTGCGGCAGGAGATCGACCGCCGGGTACGCGCCGTGCCCGCCGTGGCGGCACCGGCCCGCGGCACCGCCACGGCCGGCGGGGGCAGCCTCGGCCTCCCGCTGCGGGGCCGCCTCACCAGCAGGTTCGGCACCCGGCTCGACCCGTACTTCCACGTGTGGCAGTTGCACCCCGGGGTTGACCTCGCCGCCCCCGTCGGCACCCCGATCGTCGCCGCGGCGGACGGCCGGGTCACCCGGGCCGGCTGGTACGGCGGCTACGGCAACTACACCTGCCTGGACCACGGCCGGGCGGACGGGCAGCGGCTGTCCACCTGCTACGGCCACCAGTCCCGGCTGCTCGTCTCGGTCGGTCAGCGGGTACGCGCCGGCCAGGTGATCGGGCTGGTCGGGTCGACCGGCGCCTCCACCGGCCCCCACCTGCACTTCGAGGTACGGCTCGGCGGCCGGGCCGTGGACCCGCTGCCCTGGCTCTGAGCGACGGCACCCTCTCCACACTGGTCGGCTGCCTCAGCCGCCGGTCAACCGATCGCCGTCACGCCGGTGCTCAGCCGGCGCGCCGCAGCCGCCCGGCCTCCCCGCCTCGGAAGTCGAGGAGCACCAGGGTCTCGCCGTCCAGGCCGGCCCGCCAGGACGAGGAGAGCCACGCCCCGACCGGCGCGCTGTCGCAACCGATCAGCGTGCTGAAACCAGTGGTGGCGAGGAGGGCTCCGCCCGGGCCCGCGATCCAGTGCCCGGCCTGGCGGTTGCAGCCGTCGGAGCCGCGCCACTCGCCGTCGGCGCCGAACTCGACGTACGCCCGCTCGGGCCCCGACGCGGGCACCCACCTCCCGACGAGCCGGTCCGCCTCGGCCGGGGTCAGCGTCACCGGCAGCGCGGCTGCGGGTGCGGACCACCGCCGGACCTCGTCGGTGGCCTGCGGCGGTTCGACCTCGGACGCCGCCAGGTCCGGCCCGGCGGTGGGTTTCGCGCCCGGCAGCAGCCGGGCGACCAGCGCGCCCTCGCCGTCCAGGAGCACCCGCGTGTCGCCCTCGACCCGGTACGACCTGACCAGCCGCAGCCAGTCCGGGGTCAACCTGGCGGCCTTCGCGCAGCCGGTCCGGCCCTCGGCTCCCGAGGCGCCGAACATGCCGACCACGAACAGCCCACCGGCGTCGGCCCGCCAGGAACCGACCAGCATCCCGCAGCGGCCGAAGAGCTGGACCCGGTCGGGTGCGAGGCGCAGGATGCCGTCGGGTTCCTCGGCGACCTCCGCCAGCCGCCAGTTGCCGATCAGCGCCGCCGGATCGGCCGGTCCCGGGCTCCCGGTGCTGCCGAGCTGCGGGCTGTCCGGGACGCCGGCCCGCGTCCTGCCCTGCCCGCCGCAGCCGGCCATCAGCGCTCCGACCGCGACCATCGCCACCACGTGGTTCTGCCGACTCATCACGTCCCGCCGTCCCCTCCGCCACACCGGCTGCCCGCCGCTTCAGACGGTTGGACGGCCTGGTGCGCCTCCCGGTTGCGCGCCGGCGACGCCTGAACGGCGCGGACTTAGCGGACGCTGACTGTGATCTTGTCGAAGTCGGGCGCCGCCGAGTACGGGTTGAACATCGTCAGGGTGTTGGGTCCGGGTCGGAGGGCAACCGTCACGACCATGGTGCCGACGCTGCTCCAGCCGCCGGTGCCCGGGAAGGTCAGCGTGATCGCGGGTCCGCCGTTCACGCTGACCTGCCCGACCCGCGGGGACTCACCGTTGACGTAGGCGATCGTCACGGTGGCCGAGCCGCCCGTCCGGGCGGTCACGCCGTTGAAGCGCAGGGTTCCCATGCCGCGACCGATGTTGCCCACCTTCTGCTGACCGGAGCAGCCGGAACAGGTGAAGATCCGGATGTTGTCCAGCCCGTTCGCCGCCGACTCGGCCTCGTACGACGTCACCACGGGCGCCGCGGCCGGGGTCGCGGGCCGGGTGGCCGTGG
>NZ_QGKS01000175.1 GCF_003172935.1 Micromonospora sicca
GCTCTCCGTCGTCCCGGGCCTGACACCGCCACCATCCCGGAAGGCGAGGTCACCATGAGACGCGTCCGACCATGGGCCGGCGGCGCAGCCGCGGGCCCTGCTGAGGGTCACGAGCTGATTGGGGCGGCGCCCGCCGTCGCAGGACCGCAACAAGGGCGAGAATGACCTGCGCCAGCTCCGGATGTCGGTGGTAGCGCGAGATTACGGCAGGAAGTATTCGGCCATGAGCCGACCGACCCATTGCGGCTGCCGAACGTCGGTGGGCTGGAATTCGATCATGGTGGGTTTGATGTCGATGACCGGTGTGCCCGATATCGCGTCGAGTCCGAGCACCTCGAGTTCCCGGCTGTTCACGGAGGTGATCCGGCAGGTGGTCATGCCGAGGCGGTTGGGACGCCGCGGTCCGCGATCCGCGAACATCCCTACTTCCGGCAGATCGGCCCGGCCGCGTGGTCGCCGCGGCCGGTAGTCCGGCCGTTCCGTCGTCCGGTCGAACACGAAGAAGACGTCGACGTGGGAGAAGTCGGCCAGGCCGAGCAGGCATTCGTCACCGAACCGTTCGTCGACGACGATGGTGCTGGTCACCGCTCCCCAATGGTCTGTCACTGCGCTGTCCGTGCGGTCGTTGCGCACAGTGCCGATGGGGTTCATGACGAAATGCATAGTTCACCTTCCGGGCGTGAACCACCGGCGGCTTGCGGCCGGCGGCTGGGCAGATGGTCCTGTCCGAGCTGCGGTCAGGTACGGATGGAACGGTCGGTCCGGTGGACCTCGACGCTCGAGGTTGCCGACGCCAGCCGCCGACCGTCTCGAATGTTGAATGACATCAGCGCGAGGTTGATCGCGCCGGCGGCCAACTCGACCGCCTGCACCGTGTAGAGGAGCGTGCCGAACTCACCACGTGATGCGAGTCCGT
The DNA here is from genome assembly GCF_003172935.1 of Micromonospora sicca. GTDB lineage: Bacteria > Actinomycetota > Actinomycetes > Mycobacteriales > Micromonosporaceae > Micromonospora > Micromonospora sicca. The sequence goes on from NZ_QGKS01000175.1 coordinate 917, forward strand.
CGAGGTAGAGCGCGGCGGGGACCAGGACCAACAGCCCGATACCCGCGATGAACAGCATGCGGCGCTTCTTGGCGACGATCCCGGGGTTGGTCGCGCTGCCGGCCGTCGCGGATCCGGTCAGCCCGGCGATCCCCAGTGCGGGGACGAGGACGAAGAGTCCCCAGACGACGGCCTGCCTGGTGTCAGCGATCTGGTGGTGCGACCCGAGCAGCACCGCGAGGACGGTCGAGAGCCAGAACGCCAGGATCGTCACGAAGCCCGTCGCTGCCGCGATCACGTGCAGGCGCTTGATCATGGGGTACTCCTAACTGATGGCCTGCGGCGGCTGGGTCAGGTTCGGGTGCGGTACAGATGCATGGTCAGCGGCCCGAAGACCGCCACGAGCAGGCCGGAGGCGATGAGGACCCCGCCGATCTGACCAGCCTGGGCCGTGCCGTGCATGAGGCCGCGTACCGCGTCCACGAGCAGGCTGACCGGATTGACCTCGACGAACGTCCGCAGCCAACCGGGCATGGTCTGCGGGTCGACGAAGACGTTGCTGGCGAAGGTGAGAGGGAACTGGACGAGGAAGCTCACTGCGCTGATGGCGCTCGGTGTGCGCAGGACGAGCCCGAGCGACGCCCAGACCCAGGACAGGCCGAAGGCGAACGCGAGGACGAGGGCGATCGCCAGCAGCACGCCGATGACGCCGCCGTCGGGCCGGAAGCCCATGGCCAGTCCCAGGGCGACGACCAGTCCTGCGGCGAGCAGGTTGCGGGCGGCGTCGCTGATCAGGCCGCCCACGATGAGGGCCGGGCGCCAGATCGGCATCGAGCGGAAGCGGTCGATGACGCCACTGGTGATGTCGGTCTTCAGGTTGACGCCCGCGTACACGGTGATGAGCAGCACGGCGAAGACCATGGTGCCGGGGAGGAGGAACTGGAGGTACTCGCGGGTCGAGCCGGCCATGGCTCCGCCGAACAGGTACGTGAACATGACCGTGAACAGGATCGGGATCATGATCGCGTCCGCGAGCTGTTCCGGGACGTGCTTGATCTTCAGCAAGGCCCGGCGGGCGAACGTCAGTGACGCGGACAGGGCACTCGTCCGAGGCGGCCGTGGACGGGTCGACAGGGCGTCGCGGAGGGCCCGATCGGGCGAGCCCGGCGCGTGATGTGTGGTCGATGCTGTGGTCATGGTGCCTGCTCCTGGTGGGCGTCGGTGCCGGCCTGCGCCGGTTGCCCGGTGAGGGCGAGGAAGACCTCGTCGAGGCTGGGCTGGCCGAGTGCGAACGTGGTGACGTCGATTCCGGCGCGGGCCAGGCCGGCCAAGGCGAGCGAGGCGCGCCCGGGACCGTCGACACGGGCGGACAGCGCGTCGTCGTCGGGTCCGGTCTGGACCGTGGTGCCGAGGACGTCGGTCAGCAGCCGTTCGGCCTCGGGCCGGTGGGCCGGGTCGAATACGCGGACCTGGACGGTTCCCGCCCCCACCGAGGCCTTGAGCTGGGCGGGTGTGCCCTCCGCGATGATCCGGCCGTGGTCGATGACGGCGAGCCGGTCGGCGAGCTGGTCGGCCTCGTCGAGGTACTGCGTAGTGAGCAGCACCGTGGTGCCCTCGTCGGTAAGGGCCCGCACGATGTCCCACACCTGGTTACGGCTGCGCGGATCCAGGCCCGTGGTCGGTTCGTCGAGGAACAGCAGATCCGGGGTGACGATGATGCTCGCGGCGATGTCGAGCCGCCGGCGCATGCCTCCCGAGTACGTCTTGACGGTTCGGCCGCCCGCCTCGGTGAGGCCGAAGCCGTCCAGCAGTTCGTCGGCTCGGGCCCCGGCCTGGGTCCTGCCGAGGCCGAGCAGCCGGGCGAGGATCATGAGGTTCTCGGATCCCGTCAGCTCCTCGTCGATCGAGGCGAACTGACCGGTCAGGCTTATCCGTTCGCGTACGCGGTCGGCCTCGCGGACGACGTCGTGGCCGAACACCCGCGCGGTTCCGCCGTCAGGTTGCAGCAGGGTGGCCAGTACGCGGATGGTCGTGGTCTTGCCTGCCCCGTTCGGGCCGAGGAAGCCGAACACGCCGCCGGTGGGTACGACGAGGTCGACCCCGTCGACGGCGCGGGCGGTGCGGAAGGCCTTGACCAGACCGGTGGCTTCGATCGCAGGTTCGGTCCGTACGCCGTCGGTCGGCGTGGACAGGTCACCGCTCATCGACGATCTCCATCTGCTCCACGGTGACGTCCCTGGCCAGGGCGAACGCCGCGGTCGACTCGGGCCGGGTCGGCGCGATCTCGCGGGCCGTCTGGAGCCCCTCGGCGGACTCCCACCGCCAGATCCCGATCCAGGTCTCGTCATCGAGCTTCCCGAGCCGCGCCTCGGCGAGTCCGGGCACCGCCGACCTGACGGCGGAGACCAGTGCGGCGTGCCTGACCCGCAACTCCTCCGCATCGGCGGGATCGATCGTGAACCGGGTCATCGTTACAACAGGCATCTCTGGAGCCTTTCGCTAGAGGCGTTCACTAGTGACGACTTCTAGAGGTACGCTATTGCGGTGACCGATGTCAAGCGAGTGAACAAGCGGACCCAGAAGGCCGCGGAGACCCGGAGATGCATCCTGGAGGCCGCCCGTGGTCTGTTCGTCGACCATGGGTACGGCGCGACCAACATGCAGGATGTCGCCGCGCGCGCGGGTGTGGCCGTGCAGACGATCTACTTCGTCTTCGGCAACAAGCGGTCGCTACTGAAGGAGCTCGTCGACGTGACCATCGCCGGGGACGACGAGCCGGTCGCGACGATGAACCGACCGTGGTTTCGTGACGCCCTGGCAGCGGCGACCGCCGACGCCCAGCTAAGGGCACACGTCCGGGGCACCCGCGAGATCTTGGAACGGGTCGCGGTGATCACGAAGATGGTCGCCACGGCTGCCGCGACCGACGCTGACGTCGCGCAGCTCTGGCCACATGGCGAGAACCCCAGGTTCGAGGTGCACACAGCCGCCGCGAAGGCCCTGGTCGCCAAGCCGGGAGCGCGCCCGGGAGTCTCCACCGAAACCGCCGCCGATCTCCTGTACGCCCTACTGAGCACCGAGCTCTACCTGCTGTTCGTGCGTGACCGCGGCTGGTCACCCGAGCAATGGGAACAGTGGACCTACAACACCCTGCGTCCCCAGCTCTGCTCCACCTAGACGGTCATCGCGAGGCACCTGCGGCGCGACCTCCCGCTGACGGAACTCTGCCGGGCGTGCTGCAGGCATTCGGACCACCACATGCCGGCGTGCTGGTGGTCGCGAAGCCAGTGGACGCGGGACGCCGCTCAGGGTGGGCCGGTGCGGTTGGCGGACAGGACCCGCTCGAGTTTCTCGGGCTGTGGAATCTGACGGCATGCCAGCCTGATGCGCGCGCGGCCGCGACGTTCACGGGACTGTCGTCGATGAAGAGGGTGTCGCCGCCCTTGGCGCCGAGGTGCGCGGCGACTGCGCTGAAGGCGGCGAGGTCAGAGGCGCCGTCCAGTCGCAACCTGACAGCCTTACGGATCACTTCATCAGGACCGAGGCGGCAATCTCGGCCGTGGTGTGGGGCGTGTCGCGACCCGGCACCACCGGTGCCAGCACCGATACCCTCGACGGCCAGGTAGTCAACCTGGACGGCTCTGCCTGACGAGTTGAGGGGTTCGGACACACGCACGTCGAGGTCGCCCCGCACCGGCGGCCTTCGCGACTTTGGAAGCCAGGGCGGGGAGAGACCTCACCAGGAGGAAGCCCCGAGGATCGCTCGCCGACCGACTCCGGCGGCGCCGGCTCCGTGCTGATCCGGCCGCTCGACGCGCGTGTCCCGCCGGACCCGGACTGCGACCAAGAGGTCTGGGACGAACAGGTCCGTCAGCACAAGCATCATCGATATTTGCAGCTATGAAGCCCGTCGCCGGAGCCGCCAGTAACGGGCTTCTCCTCTGTTGCCCCTTGACTCTGACCGGTTTCAGTCGATGCGCAGGCTCACCAGCGCGCCGGTCAGCTCCTGTTCGGCGTACTGGCGGGGGTCCCGGTCGGCGACCATGACCAGGTAGGCGTCCTGCCCGGTCGGCACCCCGCGGACGGAGAACCACAATCGGCAGGTGCCGTCGGTGAGCGCGCGCGGGTCGGTCAGCCTCCCGGCGGCCAACCCGCCTGTGGTCGTGATGAGCACCGGGGCACCGTCGACGACGTCGGCGTGGGCGCCCGTGCCGGCGCAGCCGCCGTGGTCGTCCCTGGTGAAGGACGCGCCGTCGCCGAGCACCACCGCGCCGGAGACCACGAAGGTGCCCGTGGTGGGCCGGCTCGCAGCGGCGCCGGTGCGCGGTCCGCTGTTGTTGAGGAACATGGTGAGGGCGAGTGCGAGCCCCGCGGCGGCGCCGGCCCACGTCCAGAGCGGGCGCCGTGAGGTCGGCTCCGGGTGCAACGGCTGCATGGGCTCCCCTGCGCGGTCAGGCCCGCCGGTGTCGGGCGGGACGGTCGGGGGGAAGTGTCGTCGAAGATCGTTTATCTTCGCAACCCCGTTCGCGGGGTGCCGCCGCGGACGGGGACCTGGAAGAACCACCTCATCCCGGTCGACCTCCTGATTTCAACAGCGGCCGCGCGGTCCCTAGGGTTGCGAGGTGAGTCAGGGCGGCGAGCATGACGTGGAGCAACCCTTGGCCGGGGGTCGTTTGACGGTTGGTGTGGTGCGGGGTGGAGACACGGTGCGCGCCCGGCCCCGCCTGCGGGGACTGTTGCATTACCGGTTCGGTAGACACGGTGAATCGCGCTGGGAGCGCTGGTTAGATCGCCTGGGCCAGCTCGGTGAAAGCCTCGGCCACCCGAGTGGCGGGTGGGGAATCGATGGCGAGTTCGTAGTGTCCGCGGCGGAGGTTCTGGACGAAGGCATGCCCTGCGATGATTGTTTGAGCTGTTCGGTCGTTGCGTAGCCCTCGCATCGGTTTGAGTCGGTGCTTGAGCTGGCCGTGGTCGGATTCGATCGGATTGTTCGCATACTGCTCGACGTGGTGCCACGCCTGTGGGATCAGCTCGTCGAGCACGCCGGGATGGATCGCAGCCGCGTCGGTGATCACCTCGGACGGCGTCACCTTCACCGTCGCCAGTACTCGCCGGAAGAACCGCCGGGCTGCGGCGGCGTCACGGCGGGCGGAGACGAGCACGTCGATGACCTGGCCGTGCTGGTCGATGGCCCGGTACACGTAACCTGGCCCCCGGGTACGCCGGCGGCCGGTCGACCAGATCGCCATCGTCGACGGCACCCTCATCCCTACCCGGGACCACCGTCTCGCCGCACCGAGCAAGAACTACCGCTACTCGACGAACCTGCAGGTCGCCATCGACGCCAGCACCCGCCTCGTCATCGCCATCAGCGAGCCGCAGCCGGGCAACCGCAACGACACCATCGTCTACCGCACCAGACGGCGTGGTGCATGGGAAGGGCGACACTCCTGCCACCAGTGAGCCGCGAGGTGCCGGGTCAGCTCCGATGGCAGCTACGGACGGGTGTCAACCGGGAGGGCTGCCGGTGGCGGGACGACGTCGCGCGGTGGTCGCGACGCGGGGCGGGTCCGGGCGCGCAGCAGGTGGTGCAGCACCACCAGGGGAGCCACGCCGGCCGGGTACCAGGCCAGGTCGACCGGGTCGAACTGCACACCCAGCGCCAGCCTCGCCGCCAGGCTCCGCGCCGACAGCTCGGCCGGCACCCCGGTCAGCTGCGCGCACTCCACCACCCAGCAGAAGACGGTGGCGACCGTCCCGGCCGGCACCGGCGCCATCCGCGGCCACAGGAACAGCACCCCGGCCCAGACCATCGACGCGTACAGCCCAGTGCCGGAGTACTGCCGCAGTGCCCCGTCGTCGACGACGCGGATCAGCAGTGCGAGGCCCAGGAACAGCAGCGCGGCCACTGGCATGAGCAGCCGCACCGTACGGGCCGTGATCGACATTCTGGCGACGGTAGCCACCCCACCAACGGTACGGGCCGAGCGTCGACTCCGGTCCGGCGGTTACAGCGGCACGAGCCCGGCGGCCAGGTCCGCGGCGGACACCAGCGTCCACGGTGCCCCGGACCGCCCTGCGAGCAGCAGGGCGGTCGAGCCGTCGGCCACCTCGCCGTCGAGGAGCACCCCCAGCCGGTCCTGGTCCACCGTCGCGACGAACATCTTCGCCGCCCGGGGCAGCGGCGACACGCCCTCCCCGGCGTCGCGGGTCGCCGCCGCCCGGACCGCGGCCACGGCCTCCGCGCCGCGGCCGACCGGCACCTGCGTGGTGGTGTCGTCGGCGTGCGCGACGACGATCCGGTCGACCCGCGCCGAGGCGTGCCAGGCGGCGAGGTCCAGCACGGTCGGGCGGGTGCCGGCGCCGAAGTGTTCCCACACGTCGGCGGCGAGTCGGCCGAGCCGCGCGCCGTACCCGCCGACGTTGTGGCCGTACCCGGCGATCGGCAAACTCGCGTCGATCCACATCACCTCGCCGGCGCGGCTCCACTTGATGCCGCCGCAATCGGCTGGCTGACGGTGGGCGTGGTCAATGACGACTCGGTCCTACGTTCAGGTGAACCGATCATCCGGTGGTGAATAGATGATCAAGGGCCGGTCTGGGGTGTTCTCCGGCGTGAGACGAACCCGCTTTCCTAGCTGACGGCTGATGTTGCGCAGGAAGCAGCACAGGATGTCCAGCTGGTGCTGCCCCTGCAGCTGCGTGCGGTCGAAGTCGAACCCGCAACTGCCGCCGACCAGGCGTTACGGTGCGTCACCAGCGGCCAGTAAGTGAACACCTGCTCCGGCCGACGATTGTGCGCCGGAGGCGCTAGGCCCAGGGTGGGATGTATCGGCCCACGTAGTCGCGAGCGCGGGGGAGCGGGTCATGCCAATACTGGTTCGGCATGCGGTGGTGGTGCTTCTCGCAGAACTCGGCGAGACTTTCCATGATCTTGATGCGCTCTAGCGGGTGGCCTTCGAAGTCTGTGTTGACCATCAGCAACTGCGGCTCGGGATTCCAGCCCGAGTGGTCGAGCGCCCAGCCATCCCAGATCGCGTAGGTGTGAAAGACCTGCCGGTCGCCCGCGAAGCGCAAGGCCGCTATCTCGATCGGCCGGTCTGGGTAGGAATCTCGGCAGACCCAGGCGAGGATGTGACACGCTCCGGCAGCGAAGAAGGCTTGGTCCGTCCGTTCCCATGCGACGCGCTGGTCTGATCGCTCGATCGCCGTCCGACGGAACGCTCCCGCTGCTTTGGCTGCCACAACCCCGGACGTTAGTGGATGGCCCGACGCATCCGCTCGCGCCGCCGGCCGCGGCGGTCGGTAGCGGTGGAGCTTTGCCGGGCATGCGGGTCAGCGACCGGCCGGACGGTCTGGCGCCCGCCGGTTGCCTGCAACAAGTGGTACTCGACGATCCGCAGCCGCTGCCGGGCTACCGCTGCTTCCTTCCCGCGGATCCCTTCGCGGTGCCCCGTACGCGCCCTTCGGTGCGGTTGCGCAGCTGGACCACGGCCATGATGTGCAGGGTCCCGACGTCTGCCAGCAGCCGGGCTGCGCCTGAGGGGCCGATCGCGTGCAGGTCCATCAGGGCGGAGTTGCGGGCGACCACCAGCTCCTTGAGGTCCTTCTCCGCGGCCTTGTTTCTCTTGTCGATGCCCTCGAGTTCACCATGGGCTCGACGGCGAGGCGGCGTCTGGTTTTGCCCACGATGTCCCTGGGTCTGATGGTCGCGCACGTGCCTGCCGTGCGGGCAGAAACTGCTTTGCCCCGCCTGGGAACAGCTCCAGCAGCAGCCGGTGCACCGGTTGATGGTCTGCGTGCGCGGCCCAGCTCGTCGCGACGGTCGACCAGCATCCCCATCACCGTCTCACCGTCATGCAGCAGGCGGTGGGCGAGTACGCCCGGCCCGGCGACTGGTCGATCCAGCGCCGGCCGGGCGGTACGGCGCAGCCCCCGACAATGGGAAGGCCCCCGGCAACAACGTCAAGGTGTCGATCGCGATCGGCGGCGGGAACGACGGCAACGACTCCGCGATCGAGGCAGCCGCATCCCGCCCCAAGGCGCTTCGCGGCAGCCCATCCATGGCGGATGCCCTCGCTCCAGACATTGATATTGATCGACTCTATCGCAATAATTAACTTCCTTAACAGCTTGCTCCGCAGTCTCGGCCGAGCTCCCGCCACCGACCGACGGGCCAACCCGCTACGGCCCAACCCGGTGACCAGCCTGCCGCCTCGGCGGACCGTCCCGCATCGACCGCTCTGCACGGAAAGGACCAGGACATGGCGCGACAATTGGCCGGGGCCGCTTCCTCTCGGCCCCGCATCCGGTTGGCCGCGGCGCTCGCCGCGGCCACGCTCGTCATACCCGCGAGCCTGACGGTCAGCATGCCCGCGGCATCCGCGGCCGTCGTGGGGGCCATCACCGGGTATGGCGGCAAGTGTGTCGACGTCGCCGGGGCGAACCCGGCCAACGGCACCCAGGTGCAGCTCTTCACCTGCAACGGCACTGCGGCGCAACAGTGGACCGTCGCCGACGACGGCACGATGCGGGCGCTCGGCAAGTGCCTCGACGTGGCCGCAGCCGGCACCGCCAACGGCGCCAAGGTGCAGATCTACGACTGCAACGGCACCGGCGCACAGCAGTGGTCGTACGCGAGCGGACAATTGATGAACCCGGCCTCCGGCAAGTGCCTCGACGCGACCGGCCCGAGCTCGGCCGACGGCACCTCGCTGCAGATCTGGACCTGTACCGGCGCCGCCAACCAGAGCTGGACGCTGCCCACCGGCGATGGCACCCCACCCCCCTCGGGCGGGTTCACGCACCCCGGGGTACTGGTCAGCCGCAGCCAGCTCGACTTCGTCCGGTCCCGGGTGCAGGCCGGCGCGCAGCCCTGGGCCTCGGCCTACAACCAGATGATGAGTAGCTGGTACGCCAACCTGTCGCGAAACCCGGCGCCCCGCTCGGTCGTCGAGTGTGGCTCCTACTCCAACCCCAACTACGGCTGCACCGACGAGCGCGAAGACGCCATCGCCGCATACACCACCGCGCTCGCCTGGTACCTCACCGGGGACGGCCGGTACGCCCAGAAGTCGATACAGATCATGGACGCCTGGTCGGCGACGATCACTTCACACACCGGCAGCAACGCCCCGTTGCAGACCGGCTGGGCGGGTTCGGTCTGGCCCCGGGCCGCGGAGATCATCCGGTACACGTACGGCAGTTGGCCCAACGCCACCCGGTTCACCACCATGCTGCGCAACGTCTACCTGCCGGTGGTCCGCAACGGCTCCAACAGCAACGGCAACTGGGAGCTGAGCATGATGGAGGCCGCGGTCGGCATCTCTGTCTTCCTGGATGACCAGGCCAGCTACGACGCGGCGGTCACCCGCTACCTCAACCGCACCCGGGCCTTCATCTACCTGCCCAGTGACGGCACCCTGCCGTACACGGTGCCTGGCAGCGGGCTGGACACCAGCAGCGAGATCATTAACTACTGGCACGGCCAGTCGACCTTCGTCGCCGGCCTCGCCCAGGAGACCTGCCGCGACTTCACCCACACCGGCTACGGGATCTCCGCCATCTCGCACATTGCGGAGACCTCCCGGATTCAGGGACGGGACCTGTATCCGCAGGTCGGTGAGCGGTTGCGGCACGCCCTTGGCTTCCACTCGAAGTACCAGCTCGGCGAGCCGGCACCCTCCTGGCTCTGCGGCGGCAGTCTCAACCGGGGTCTCGGGCCGATCACCGAGGTCGGCTACAACGCGATGGCCAACCGCCTCGGTTACGCGATGGCCAACACCCAGACCCTGACCATGCAGCAGCGCCCCGCCGGCAGCAACAACCTCTTCGTCGCCTGGGAGACCCTGACCCACGGCGACAACCCGTCCTGACCACGCCGCCAGGGCCAGCCGCCGTCATACCGCCGGCGGCGGCCCGACCCGCCCATTCCGATCCGGCCCGGCGTGACCCGGCTCCGCGCCGGGCCACACCGGCAGGCCGGAACCGACTCCGTCTGCGCCGGTGCTGAGCCGGACCCGGTAAGGCGTACGCGTCGGCGCCACCGGCGCGGGCCGGGGCCGGTCAGGTGGCGAGGGCGAACAGATCCCGGGCGGGCCCCGTGAGCTGTAGCCCGGCCGCCCAGACTGCACGCGGGTCGCGGCGCAGCGGCAGCCCCACGAAGGGTACGGCGACGAGTGTCGCGGCGGTCAGCTCGGCGGTGACGGCCAGCGAGCTGAGCATGGCCGGCCACTGCCGGCAGCGACCGCGTGTTTGATCGCGGTGGCGGGGAGAGCTGCAACAACGGCGTGGCGATCTCGGTGAGGCCCTGCTGGTCCTGGGGCGTGCCCTGCCGAAATCACTGCGCGCTGCTGGCGACCCTCGCCACCAGTCGCCTGGCAGCCGAAGACCACCCGCACGCACACTTCGCCCCGCTTCCCTCCCTGGGTTCTGTCTCTGTCTTCGCCGCCCTACGGTCCTCCCCACCTGGTCATGGGGGGTCATGGGTCGGATGTGGACGGGGCTCAGGCGGCAGAGAAATAATAATTTAGGAATTAATATTGACAGCTTGCGGTAGCCAGGGGCAAGATCCCGGAAACAAACCTCAGGAGCACGGGCATGACTGGTCTGGCAGCCGATCGGGGGCCGTCCGCAACGGACTCGGAGTGTCCGGTCGCCGCGACCCTCATCGACGGCTGCGTCACCTCCACGTCAGACATTTCCAGCCTCCCGCTGAAGGTGTCCGACTCGAGCAGGACCGTCGCGCGCGCGGCACCGGCCGCAGATCGCGCGGTGCCGCTCCAGGCTTTCCGTGCCGGTGGGCTGGCCGCCCAGCGGCACGGAGGCGAGGTCCAGCCGGAGCACGAGCAGGTCCAGAAGGTGGCCGGCACGGAGCTCGACGCGGCGCCCCCCCATTCCTCGGCAGCGAAGGAATCCGATGTGAAACGACTTGTACCCACCGCCCTGCTCGCCGTCACGGTTAGTCTCTTGACCGCATCCACACCCGCTCACGCCGGCCCGGCGGCCGGCACTGTCGGTGGCGCGGAGTCAGCAGCTCAGCAGCTGCTCAGCCCGACGCCGTACCAGGGCTGGAACACCTACTTCGGCCTCGGCGGCAACTTCTTCGCGGAGTCGGTGAAGGAGGTCGCCGACGCCCTGGTCTCCCGCGGCCTGGCTCGGGCCGGCTACGACATCGTCTGGCTCGACGGCGGCTGGCAGGACCCGGAGCCGCGGACGGCCGCCGGCGACCTGCAGGCCGACCGGACCCGTTTCCCGAACGGGTTGAAGCCGCTGGTTGACTACATCCACGCCAAGGGCCTGAGGGCGGGCATCTACACCGACGCCGGACCGTACATTCCCGGCAAGTGCGGACTCGGCAGCGGCGGCTACTACCAGCGCGATGCGGACCAGTTCGCCGCCTGGGAGTTCGACGCGGTGAAGGTGGACTTCCTCTGCGGAATCGCCGCGAACCTCGACCCGAAGACCGTCTACACCGAGTTCGCCCGGGCGCTGCGGAACAACGCCAGCGGCCGTCCGATCATCTTCAACCTGTGCAACCCGGTGACCTCGCCCGACTGGGGCATGTACCCGGAGGAGCAGCAGTCGACGTACTCCTGGACGTACGCACCGGAGATCGCGCAGTCCTGGCGGACCTACACCGACGTGGGCTTCGTCGGGGACATCAAGTTCAAGGACGTGCTGCGCAACTACGACGCGAACGCGCGGCATCCTGAGGTTGCCGGGCCCGGCCACTACAACGACCCGGACTACCTCGCCCCGGGACTCGGGATGACCGACGAGGAGTTCCGGACCCAGATGACTCTGTGGGCGGCGGCCGCGGCGCCGCTGGTGATCGGTAGCGACGTACGCAAGCTGAGCCAGACCTCCGTCGACATCCTCACCGACCCCGACATGCTGGCGATCAACCAGGACGCCGCCGGTGTCCAGGCCGTCCGGGTCGGCCCGGCGGGCACCACGGAGACGTGGGTGAAGCGCCTGGCCGACGGCGACCGGGCCGTGGTGCTGCTCAACCGCGGCGAGAGCCCGAAGGTGCTGACCACGACGGCCGCCTCGGTCGGCCTGTCCGGGGCGCGGTTCACCGTCGAGAACGCCTGGACCGATCAGATCACCGAGAGCGCCGGCACGATCAGCGCCGCTGTTCCGGCCCACGGCGCCGCATTGTTCCGGGTCGGCCCGGCCGCGGGCGTACCGGGTGTGCCGCACGTGACCGCCGGCCTGCCGCAGGTGACGCGGGTCGGCGCCGACCCGGTGCCGGACGGCTACGTGCCGATGGTCGCCGGTGGCGACGAGGCGCGGGTCGAGGTGGTCGTCCGCAACGACGGGCTGCGGCCGGTGTTCGCGCCGCAGGTCGGATTGGCAACGCCCGCCGGCTGGACGGTCCGCCCGTTGAGCAAGGCGCCGAGCGAACTGCTTCCCGGCCGCGCCGCCACCTTCGCCTTTGCGGTGGCGCTGCCGCCCTCGGCCGAACCCGGTGCCGCGTCCCTGACCGCCACCACGTCCTACGAGGTGCTCGGGCACGGACGGCTGCGGCAGACGACGGTCTCGGCGGTGGTGGTGGCGCCGGCGCCGCCGGACGGCGAGGTGGTGTTGTCGCATCACCAGTGGGTCAGCGCCACCAGCGGCTGGATGAGCCCGACGGTCGACCTCAGTGTCGGTGGTTGGTCGCCGATCAGCATGCTCGGCCAGGTGTACCCGATCGGCATCGGCGTAGCCTCGCCGTCCACGGTCCGGTACTACGTCGGCAAGGAGTGCAGCCGGCTGACCGCGGTCGTCGGTCTGGACGACGCGGTGCGCAACGTCGGACCGGAGGGGGCGACCGCGACCTTCCAGGTGATCGGCGACGGCCAGGTGCTGTTCGACACCGGCGTGCTGACCCGTGACGACATCCGTCAGGTCGACGTCGACCTGACCGGCGTCCGGGTGCTCGACCTGGTGGTCGGGGACGCGGGCGACGGGGGCTACAACGACCGGGCCAACTGGGCCGGCCTGAACGCCACCTGCTGAACCGGAAACAGTCGCACCCAGGTGACCTCATCTGGGTGCGACTGCTTTCTCCAGGTCGATCACCCGCGGGAACGAGGCCTCCCGGTCCGTGCTCACGTCGCTGCCACGAGCGGCGGCTCTGGACCCCCCGGCGACACCATCGCCGCCCGGTACACACGTGCCGTTCCGGCACCGGTTCAGGGCGCGCTTCGGCCGGCGGGGGCGGGCCTACGCGTGATCGTCCCGCAGGTCCCCGCTCCGGCAGGTCCGCGGGGTGTGGCCCGGCAGGCCCGCCGCCCGACGCCGAGAGCGTGGGGCGGCGGGGTCACCGATCGGATCAGGTGGTTGCGGTTCCCGGCCCGGCCAATGGGCCGTCAGGCTCGGCGCAGGACGAACAGTTCCGCGTCGTGGTCCGCGGTCCACCGCACCGGCAGGCCGACGGCGGTGAGGTGGCTGCCGGAGTAGGTGTTGTCGCCGTGCCGCCAGGTGTCGTCGGTAGCCAGGCCGCGCAGCGGCAGCCGGACCGGCCGGGACGGCAGCAGGCCATGGCCGTCGAGCCGGCCGGTGTGCCAGGCGAGGACGACGACGCTTTCGCCGTCCGGCGCGGTGTACTGCACGGCGCAGCGCGGCTGGTCGGGCCCGCCGATCAGGTGCACCTCGCCGTGCGTGATCACCTCGCGGATCTGCTTGTACCGGCCGATCCAGCTGGCCGCCTCGGCCCGCTGTCGGGGCGTCCAGTGCCGGATGTCCGCACCGATGCCGAGCACGCCGGCCATCGCGAGCACGAACCGGAACGCCAGCGAGCGGGGCCGCTGGTCGAACAGCCCGACCGCGTCGGTCACCCACGAAGAGAGCAGGTGCGGGGCGTTGGCGTGCAGGAAGCCGTGCTGGATGGCGAGCCGGTCCAGCGGTCCGGTGTTGTCACTCGGCCAGAAGACGTCCGCGTGGGCGGCCATGGCGAGGTCGGTACGGGCGCCGCCAGCGGCGCACGCCTCGATCGTCACGTGCGGGTGGTCCCGCCGCAGGGCGGCGTAGATCCGGTGCACGTTGGCGACGTGGGCGCCGTCGAGGTCCAGCCGGGTGGCCGCGCCGGGCCGGCCGGACTCGGTGCGCGGCCGGTTGAAGTCCCACTTCAGATACCCGATGTCGTGCCGGCGGAGCAGGCCGTCCAGCGTGGAGTGGACGAACTCGGCGGCCTCGGGGCGGCCGAGGTCGAGCAGGTACTGGTTGCGGATCGGGGTGATCGGCCGGTCGTCGATCGCGTAGACCCAGTCGGGATGCTCGGCGTACAGGCGCGACGCCGGGCTGATCGACTCCGGTTCGACCCAGAGCCCGAAGGTGAGGCCGAGGGCGCGGATCTGGGCGATGAAGGCGTCGAAACCGGCCGGGAACTTGACCGGGTCCGGGGTCCAGTCGCCCAGCCCGCCACGGTCGTCGTGCCGCCCGATGAACCAGCCGTCGTCGACGACGAAGGTCTCCACGCCGAGCTCCGCCGCGATCCGGGCCAGCGCCAGCTGGTTGTCGGCGTCGACGGCGAACTCGGTCGCCTCCCACGAGTTGTAGAGCACCGGCCGGGCCCGGTCGAGCCGGTCGCCGGCGAGCTGCCGCTGGTAGCGGTGCCAGGCCTGGGCCAGTCCGGCCAGCCCGGCGTCGCTGTGGGCGCCGGCGACCACCGGCAGGGTGATCCCGCCGCCCGCGGGCAGGTCCAGCCCACCGTCGACCAGACGGCGGCCGACCCGGACCCGGGTCAGCCCGCCGGTGTCCGGCTCCGCGACGATCTGCCACGAGCCGGTCCAGGCCAGCGCCACACCCCAGGTGGGACCGTCGGGTTCGGCCCGGTCCTGGACCGCGAGCCACGGTACGAAGCTGTGCCCCGGCACCCCCTGTGAGCTGCCGATGGAGAACTGCCCGTGGCCGAGGTCGAGGTGCGCGAGCTGGAACTCCTGCGCCCACTGGCCCCACTGGTAGCTCACCCGGGCACCGTGCGGCGTCGGCACGCAGAACCCGGCAGAGCCGGCCCGGGCCAGGCGCAGCGGAGCCTCGCCGGTGTTGGTGAGCTCCACCCACCGCTCCACCACGTCGGTGCCGGCCGGGATCCGGTAGCAGTGTGCCGCGCGCAACCCGGTCACCGGGTCGGCGAAGGTCACCCGAAGCTGACCGCCGTCGGTCTCCGCCTGCTGGTAGCGCCAGGAGACCCGCCGGTCGCCGGTCGCCGTCTCGACGACCAGGTCGGCGCCCGTGAACGGGCGGACCGCGTCGGTCGCGTACTCCACCGGCGCGAAGTCCCCGGCGGTGAGGAAGGGTGTCGGGCCGGTGTAGCTGGCCGGCGACGGTCCGTGCGCCACGCCCGGCGGACCCCAGCTGACCAGTTCCAGCCACCGGCCGTGCCCGGGTACGACGACGGTGTACTCGGTGGCCACGCCACGCAGCGTCCACGGGCCGGCGAGCGGGGCCGTGTCCTCACCCGCGTCGGTCGCGTTCCGCACCGCAGCGCGTTCGTAGATGTTGCCGGTGGCCGGGTCGCTCACTTGACTGCTCCGAGCGCCAGGCCGGAGACGAAGTGCCGCTGGAAGCGCAGGAACACCAGCAGCGTCGGTACCGCCGCGATGACCGTGCCGGCGGCGATGACGTTCCACGACGAGACGAACTGGCCCTGCAACCCGAGCAGGGCGGGGGTCACCGGCATCTTGTCGTCGGTGCGCAGCACGGTGATCGCCCAGAGCAGGTCGTTGAAGATCCAGGTGAAGGAGAGCGCGCCCAGCGCGGCGAGCGCCGGACGGGTCAACGGGAGGATCACCCGGGCGAAGATCTGCCCCGGTCCGGCCCCGTCGATCGTGGCGGCCTCCTGCATTTCGCCCGGCAGGTCCCGCATGAAGCCATGCAGCACGAACGTGTAGAAGCCCAGCCCGAAGCCCACCTGCACCGCGATCAGCGCGGCCAGGGTGTCGTACAGGCCGGTCAGTTCGCTGAACTTGCTGACCGGGATCAGCAGGATCTGCGGCGGCAGCAGGTTCCCGGCGAGCATGAGCAGCAGGATCACCCGTCGGCCGGGGATCCGGTAGCGGCTGAGCGCGAACGCCGCCAGCGCCGCCAGTACCAGGCTGAGGGCGACAGCGGGCACGGTGACCAGCAGGCTGTTGATCAGGGCGCGCAGCTCACCGCCGTCGGTCCAGGCCTGCCGGTAGGTGTCCAGGGTGAACGAGTGTGGCAGGCTGCCCACCCCGTGCGCCGCGATGTCGTCGAAGGTCCTCGTCGACATGGCGACGACCCAGAGGATCGGGCCGAGCCACAGCAGGGCCAGCAGGCTCATGCCGGTGTGGAAAGCGCCGGTGCGCAGTGCGCGGATCATGCGTCCTCCCGGAACGCGCGGACGAGGTAACCGAGGATGACCGCGAGCGCGAGTATGAAGATCACCACTGCGATGGCGGAGCCGTAGCCCAGCCGCAGGCTCTGGAAGGCGGCCGAGTACATGTAGGTGCTCAGCAGCTCGGACGAGTGGTAGGGCCCGCCGTGGGTCAACGCCCACACGATGTCGAACGAACGCAGCGAGTCGATCACGATGACCGAGAGCACCACCGCGTTGACGCCGCGCAGCTGAGGGATGGTCACGTGCCGGAGCCGCTGCCGGGCGTTGGCGCCGTCCATCCGGGCCGCCTCGTGCAGCGCGGGGTCGATCGCCTTCAGCCCGGCCAGGTAGAGCACCATGACGTAGCCGATCTGCCGCCACAGGGCGGGCAGGATCACCGCGTAGAGCGCGGTCTGCGGGTCGGCGAGCCAGGGCCGGATCAGCTGCTCCAGGCCGACCGCGCGCAGCAACTGGTCGGCCAGCCCGTCGGGCTGGTAGAAGACCCGCCAGACCAGCGCCGTCACCACCAGGCTGAAGACCACCGGGGTGAACAGCGCGGCGCGGTAGAAGCCGACCCCGCGCCGCTCGCGTTGCAGCAGCAGCGCCATCCCGAACCCGCCGAGGACCGACAGCCCGCCGAAGAGCACCAGCCAGATGACGGTGTTGACCAGCGCACCCCGGAAGACCGCGTCGCCGGCCAGCTCCGTGTAGTTGCCGAAACCGATGAACGTGGGCGGTTCGAGGCCGTCCCACCGGGTGAGCGAGAAGTAGAAGCCCTGCAGGGCGGGCCAGAACACCCAGATGCTCTCGACCGCGAAGGGCACGAGGACGAACGCCACCAGCAGCGGCGACGGCCGGTTGGCCCGGCGCCGCCGCTGCTTGGGCGTTGGTCCCGCCGCCGAGGTGCGGAAGGTGGCTGGTGCGAGCGTCGACATCAGCCCTTGAAGACCTTCTCGGCGCCGGCCTGCCACTCGCGCAGGATCGCGTCGATCTGGTCGGGCTTGTCGATGAACTTCGTGAGCGCGGTGTCCGCGGTCGGCTGCAACGCGTCGCTGGAGTCGCGGTTGAAGAACTGGGTGAGTTCCTTGGCGTTGTCCAGCATCGCCTTGCCCTTGACGACCAGCGGGCTGTCGGCGGCCTTCGCCTTCGGGTGCGCGGGCAGGACGATGCCGGAGCTGCTCTGGATGTACGTCTCCTGCGCCTGCACCGAGGCCAGGTAGGTCAGCAGCGCCTTGGTGCCGGCCGGGTTCGCCGTCTTCGCGCTGGCGAAGAAGCCGTCGGTGGGCGCCTCCTCGGCGACCGGCACCGCCGGGTCGATGATCGGGAACTGGAAGAAGTCGAGGTCGCCGAGGGCGTCCTTCGGGGCGGCGTCGGCGAAGAAGGTGCCGATGAGGAACATCCCGGTCTTGTTCGCCAGCAGCGCCGTGGTCGCCTCCTGGAACGGGTAGGCCTTGCCCTTCGGGTCGAAGTAGGGCAGCACCTCGCGCCACCGCGCGAAGACCGCCTTGACCTTCGGGTCGTCGAAGCGCTGCTTGCCGGCGAGGAGTTCCCGGTGGAACGGGGCGCCGTTGATCCGGATGTTCAGGTAGTCGAACCAGGCCGAGGCGACCCAGGGGGTGTCGCCCAGGCCGATGCCGATCGGCGCGACGCCCTTGCTCTTCAGCGTCTGGCAGAGCGTGATGAACTCGGCCCAGGTCTTCGGCTCCTGCACGCCCCACTTGGCGAAGTTGGACTTGCGGTAGAAGAAGCCCCACCAGTAGTTGGTCATCGGCACGAAGATCTGCTTGCCGGTCGGGTCGGTGGAGATGTTCCGCAGCGACTGGGGGTAGTCGCCCAGCCCCTGCCAGACGTCGGAGACGTCGAGCAGGAGATTCTTGCTGGCGTAGTTGTTGGCGACCGAGCCGGCGTACCAGGTGTAGAGGTCCGGCGGGTTCGCGGAGGTCAGATAGGTCGGCAGCTGCGTGCGGTAGGTCTCGGAGGCGATGGTGTTCACCGTCGCCCTGCCGCTGCCCTGCTTGTTGAAGTTCTCGATGATCTTCTCCATCGCCGCCTTCGCCTGCGGCGAGGAGAGGTTCGACTGGAGGCTGATCGCGCCGGACGCCTTGTCCGCCGGGCCACTGGCGGAGCTGGCGCACGCGCTCAGCAACGAGCTGGCGCCGAGCGCGCCGACGCCGGCGAGGCCGAGGTGCCCAAGGAATCGGCGGCGACTGGGGTCGAAGTCGCTCACGGGGGTGGTCCCTTCCTCAGTGACACGATGCGTGACAACGCGGTTGTGTCAGTCATGTGAACGGTGTGGCCAGAAGGTTGCATCCGCCGCCCGCAGCTGTCAAGATGTATTACTAATTAATGATTAGATCTTCGAGGTTTCGGCGGACGGATGATCCACCACATGCGACGACTAGCGGGCAGGACCGCGCTGGTCACCGGGGCGCTCGGCGGGATAGGCGCGGCCACCGCCCGGCGGCTCGCGGCGGAGGGTGCGGCCGTCGGCCTGATGGACGTACGCGATCCCGCGCCGCTCGCCGAGGAGCTCGCCGCCGCGGGCGGTCGGGCGGTTCCCGTCGTCGCCGATGTTTCCGACGAGGCCGACTGGACCGCCGCCGTGGCAACGGTGCGACGCGCGTTCGGGCCGGTCGACATCCTGGTCAGCAACGCCTACGCCGTGGAGGCGGCCCCCGCCCACGAGACCAGCCGACGGTCCTGGGATCACCAGCTCGCGGTCAACCTCACCGGCGCCTTTCTCGGGGTGCGGGCCTGCCTGGACGATCTCCGCGCCGGTCGCGGCGCGGTGGTGGTGGTCTCCTCGGTGCATGCGCTGGTGGGCCTGCCCGGGCGGCCGGCCTACGCCGCCGCCAAGGGCGGTCTGGTCGCGCTCGGCCGGCAACTCGCCGTCGAGTACGGGCCGGACGTCCGGGTGAACACCGTGCTGCCGGGGCCGATTCTCACCCCGGCCTGGGAGGAGGTGTCCGAAGCGGACCGACAGCGGAGCGTCGCGGCGACGGTCGCCAGGCGGTTCGGCACGCCGGACGAGGTGGCGGCCGCCGTGGCCTTCCTCGCCTCGCCGGACGCCGGCTACATCACCGGCGCGAGCCTGGTGGTGGACGGCGGCTGGACCGCGGTGAAAGCCTCGGCCTGACCGATCGATACAGACGAGCGATAGGTGCGAAGAGCATTGACAACGTACGCACGCCGCGGCCTGCACGGGCAGACCGTCGAGGTCATCGCGCGCCGAATCCTCGCCGGAGAGATCGCCCCCGGCGCGACGCTGGACATCACCGCACTCCAGGCGGAGCTCGACGTCAGCCTCACCGCGCTGCGGGAGGCGCTCAAGGTGCTCGCCGCCAAGGGCATCGTGGACGCCCGGCAGAAGCGCGGCACGTTCGTCCGCCCCCGCGCGGACTGGAACCTGCTCGACGGTGACGTGATCCGTTGGCAGTTCGCCGAGGGCGCCGATCCGCGGCTGCTCGACAAGCTGCACGAGGTCCGCAGCATCATCGAACCGGCTGCCGTCCGGCTGGCGGCCGGCCGGGCCACCGACGACGACCTGGCCGCGCTGGACGGCGCGCTGGACGAGATGGCCGCCGCGAAGGGCCGTCCGGCCGCCGCGGTCGCCGCCGACCTGAGCTTCCACCGCGCGCTGCTCGCCGCCACGCACAACGAGTTGCTGGAGCGCATGGAGGTGGTCATGGAGACCGGCCTCGCCGAACGCGACCGCCTGGTGCACGGCGGCGAACCGCACGACGACCCGGTGCCGAGCCACCGGGCCGTGGTGGACGCGATCCGGGCGCGGGACGCCACCGCGGCCGAGACCGCCATGCGGGGACTGCTGGAGAAGGCGGTGCGCGACGTCGAGAAGGTACGCGGGCAGAAGGGCAACCGGTGAAGATCGACCGAATCGAGACCTTCCTCGTCGCACCACGGTGGCTGTTCTGCCGGGTGGAGACCGACGAGGGGCTGGTCGGCTGGGGCGAGCCCGTGGTGGAGGGGCGCGCCGAGGTGGTCCGCAGCGCCGTCGAGGTGCTGGCGGAGTACCTGATCGGCGAGGACCCCCTCCGGATCGAGCAGCACTGGCAGATCCTCACCAAGGGCGGCTTCTACCGCGGCGGGCCCGTGCTGTCCAGCGCCGTCGCCGGTCTCGACCAGGCTCTCTGGGACATCGCCGGGCAGGCGTACGGCGCCCCGGTGCACGCCCTGCTCGGCGGTCCGGTCCGCGACCGGGTCCGGGTCTACTCCTGGATCGGCGGTGACGAGCCCGGCGAGGTCGCCGAGGCGGCCGCCGCGCAGGCCGCCGCCGGACTCACCGCGATCAAGATGAACGCCTGCGGTCGGCTCTCCGCGATTCCCACCCCCGCCGAGGTGGACGCCGTCGTCAGCCGCGTCGCCGCCGCCCGCGAGGTGCTCGGCGACAACCGCGACATCGCGCTGGACTTTCACGGCCGGGCCAGCGCCGCCGCCGTGCGTCGCATCCTGCCCGAGATTGCCGCCCTGCGACCGCTCTTCGTGGAAGAGCCGGTCCTCGCCGAACAGGCCCACCACCTGCACGACATCGTCACCGCCTCCCCGGTCCCGGTGGCCACCGGCGAGCGGCTGTACGGTCGCGCCGAATTCCTCGGACCGTTGCAGGCCGGCGTAGCGGTGGTCCAACCGGACCTCTCCCACGCCGGCGGCATCTCCGAGGTCCGCCGGATCGCCGCCCTCGCCGAAACGTACGGTGCCGTGCTCGCCCCGCACTGTCCGCTCGGGCCGATCGCGCTCGCCGCCAGCCTCCAGGTGGCCCTCGCGACACCGAACTTCCTCATCCAGGAGCAGAGCATCGGCATCCACTACCACGCCGGCTCTGAACTCCTCGACTACGTGGTCGACCCGGCGCCGTTCCAGTTCGTCGACGGGCACATCAACCGGTTCGAGGCGCCCGGCCTGGGCATCACGGTCGACGAGGCGGCGGTCCGCGCCGCCGCGCGGACCGGGCACGCCTGGCGCAACCCGGTCTGGCGCCACGACGACGGCTCCTTCGCCGAATGGTGAGCGCCGACGACCGGCTGCCGGAGACCCCCGCGACGGAGATCCCGGTGCCGCTGCGCGTCGGCTCGGACCACCGCCATGGTGGCCGGTGGACGACCCTGCGCGGTGGCGGCCGGGAGTGGCTCTGGCGGCGGCCGGACACCGGCCGGGACGGGGTGCTGGCCGGTGATCCGTTCGTCGACGCGGGCGGCCTGGAGGAGTGCCTGCCGACGGTGCGCGGCCGACCCGACCACGGCGACGTCTGGTCCCGGCCCTGGCGCACCACCGGCCCGGGGGCCGCGACCATCGAGCGCCCGGACTTCACCTTGACCCGGCGGCTCACCGACCGGTCCGGCGTGGTGGTCGCCGACTACCGCCTCCAGGCCGATCCCGGTTACCGCTTCATCTGGGCGGCCCACGCCCTGCTCGACGTTTCCCCCACCGCCCGGCTGGAGGCGCCTGCCGGCACCCCGACCCGGCTCTACCCGGAAGCCGCCGCGCTGCTGCCCGCCGGCCCGTGGCCGGCCGGCCACCCGTGGCTGTCCGGGACGTGGCCCACGCCGGCCGGACTGCCGCTGGACCAGCTCGGCCCCGACGACGGCACCGCGGTCGGCGCGGTGCTGCTCGGCTGCCCGACCGTGCGGGTGAACGACGGCGCCGACCTGCTCACCCTGCACCTCGACTGTGACGGCCAACCCCGTTCCACCGCGCTCTGGCGCAACCTGCGCGGCTGGCCCACCGACGGTCCCTACCGCAGCATCGGCGTCGAACCCCTGCTCGGCGGCACCTTCGACCTCGCCGAAGCCGGACCCGACGACGCCGCCGAAGTCCCACCGAGCGGCGAGGTCACCTGGCGGTTGACCCTCTCCGCACACCGATCATCCGGAGGCCGTCCCCGATGAACCTGCTCGACTCCCTGCGGACCCACCGGCTGCTGGCGATCGTCCGTGGCCCGGACCCGGCGGCGGCACTGGCCTCGGTGCTGACCCTGGCCGACGCCGGCATCGCCCTGATCGAGGTGTCGCTGACCGGCGCCGGCGCGCTGGACACGATCCGCCGGGCCCGCGCCGCGCTCGGCGCCGACGCCCGACTGGGCGCCGGCACGGTGCTCAGTGCCGAGGATGCCCAGCGGGCCGCCGACGCCGGCGCCACCTTCCTGGTCACCCCGGCGCTCGCACCGAGCATCGCCGAGGCGGGCCGGCTGGGGCTGCCGGTGCTCGCCGGCGCGCTGACCCCCAGCGAGGTGGTACAGGCCGACGCGAGCGGGGCCGCCGCGGTCAAGCTGTTCCCCGCCGCCTCGCTCGGCGGGCCCGCCTACCTGGGTGCGTTGCGGGACCCGTTCCCGCGGACCGCGTTCGTGCCGGTCGGCGGCGTCGACGCGGACAGCGCGCGGGCGTACCTCGACCGGGGCGCGACCGCGGTCGGGGTCGGCTCACCGCTGCTCGGCGACGCCGTGCGCGGCGGAGACCTGGGTGCGTTGCGGGACCGGGCCGCCGCCTTCCGCGCCGGGGTGGCGCCGTCGTGACCGACGTGCTCACCCTCGGTGAGACCATGGCGGCCTTCCGGGCCTCGGCTCCACTGCGGCTGGGCGGCCCGGTCCAGCTCTCCGTGGCCGGCGCCGAGTCGACCGTGGCGATCGGCCTGGCGCGACTCGGGCACCGCGCCCGCTGGATCGGTGTCACCGGGGCGGACGAACCGGGCGAGCTGATCCGGCGCACACTGCGCGCCGAGGGCGTCGACCTGACCCTGGCCCGGGTCGACCCGGACGCCCCGACCGGACTGATCCTCTTCGAGTCCCGGGTGGGCGACATCAGCCGGGTCACCTACCACCGGACCGGATCGGCCGGTTCCCGGCTGGCCGCGTCGGACCTGACCGCCGCCTTCACCGGTGCCGGGGCGCCACCCCGCGTCCTGCACGTCACCGGCATCACCTGCGCGCTGGGTTCCGGGCCGTACGAGGCCGTCAGGACGGCGGTGACCCGGGCCCGGGCCGCCGGGACCCTGGTCTGTCTGGACGTGAACCACCGGCGGCGGCTGTGGTCGTCGACCGAGGCCGCCGCGGCGCTGCGCCCGCTGCTGCCGTCGATCGACCTCGTGGTCGCCTCCGACGACGAGTTGGGCGTCCTCACCGACGCGGCCGATCCGGTCCGCGCCCTGCGCGACGCCGGCGTACGGGAGGTGGTGGTCAAGCACGGCGCGGGTGGCGCCACCAGTCACAGCGACCTCGGCAGCGTGCACCGGCCGGCCCGGCAGGTGCCGGTCGTCGACACCGTCGGTGCGGGCGACGCCTTCGTGGCCGGTCTGCTCTCCGGTCTGCTCGACGGCGCCGAGGTCGACGCCCGGCTCGACCGGGCGGTCACCACCGGCGCCTTCGCGGTCGCCACCCAGGGCGACTGGGAGGGCCTGCCCACCCGGGCCGAGCTGGCGCTGCTCGACCACGCGCCCGGCGGCGCCGTCCGCTGACGACCGAGAGGAGACCTGGTGTTTTCCGAACCGACCCCCTGGAGCAGTGACCGCCTCGAGCTGGGGGAGGGCGCTCGCTGGGTGGCTGGCAGGCTCGTGCTCGTCGACCTCCTCGGCGGACGGCTCCTGGAGACCACCGGCGACACCCCCGCGCCGCTGCGCGAAGTGTGCAAGGTGGACGGCCCGCTGGGTGCGGTGGCCGCCATCGCCGGGCGGCCCGGCAACTGGCTGGCCGTGGTCGGCACCGGGGTGGCGGTGCTGGAGGGCGCCGGCGGCTCACGACTCGTCGCGGACCTCGAGGGAAAGAACCCGGCCCGGGCCCGGATGAACGACGCGGTGGCCGATCCGCATGGCCGGTTCTGGGCGGGAAGCATGGCGTACGACGCCACCCCGGGCGCGGGGGCCCTCTACCGCCTGCCGGTCGACGGCCCGCCCGAGGCGGCGGTGACCGGGCTGACCATCACCAACGGGCCCGCCTTCGACGCGACCGGCGCCGTCATGTACCTGGCGGACACCCCGCTCGGTCAGGTGGACCGGTTCACGGTGGACCCGGCCACCGGCGCCCTGTCCGCCCGGGAACCGTTCCTGCGCCTGTCGCCCGGGGAGGGCGTCCCGGACGGGATGACCGTCGACGCCGCGGGGCATCTCTGGGTGGCGCTCTGGGGCGGCCACGCGGTCCGCCGCTACCGACCCGACGGGCGCCTGGACCGCGAGATCCGCCTTGCCGCGGCCCAGCCCACCAGCGTCTGCCTCGGCGGCCCCGACCTGCGCCGGCTCTTCGTCACCACCGCCGCCCTGGGGTTGGCGCCCCGCGGCCCCGTCGACGGTGCGCTACTCGCCGTCGACGTGGAGGTCGCCGGCCTGCCCGCCGCATCGGCTGCTCCTCCATCGGGTCCGTCAGCAACGGTAGCGGTGCCGTAGCGGCGGCAGCGGAACAGCAGTCACCGACTTCGTCTCGTCGTTGCGGTTAATTCGGCCAAATTGGCCATCCGAGGTACCCGCCCGCGATGAGCTCGACGCCCAGAAGGCTCGGCCACCCGCCTTCCCGAGCACCTCGCGGGCGCAACACCAGGTTAGGCCACCACCCCCGTGGTACGACTGACGTGCTGACGCCGCAAAGCCGACAGGACGGGCGTATCGTGACCGCAGGCAACACGGGCGACCTACTGCGGGACCACGCCGAACCGCAGCGCGCGACCTACGTCGAACTCTTCTTCGACGTGATCCTCGTGTTCGCGCTGACCCGCCTCTCGCACACCCTGTTCCACAACCTCACCTGGCTCGGTGCCCTGCACACGGTGATCCTGCTCGCCGCGTTCTGGTGGGTGTGGGTCTTCACCGCCTGGACCACGAACCGTCTCAACCCCGCCCGACCCGCGATCCAGCTCGTGATCATCCCCATCATGCTCGGTACCTTGATCATGGCGGGTGCGGTGCCCACGGCGTTCGGAGAGAACGGCATGATCTTCGCCGCCACCTACGTCGTCATCCAGGTCGGCCGCGCCCTCTTCGTCACGGTCGCGCTGCACGGTCGGGAGGTGGCGATCGGCACCCTGCAGCAGCTCATCTGGTTCTGTCTGTCCGGAGTGCTGTGGATCGTGGGCGCACTTACCGAGGACATCACCCGGGTGGTGATCTGGCTCGCCGCGGCGGCCCTCGGCTACACCATGAGCCGGCTGGACTTCCGGCTACCCAAACTCGGCCCAGCCCGGATCGCCACCCAGACGGTCAACGCGGAGCACCTCGCCGAACGCTACCAGCAGATCATGATCGTCGCGTTCGGCGAGACGGTCCTGGCCTCGGGCGGGCAGTTCGCCGCGTTCGGCTTCGGACGAGACCGGGTGACCGCGTTCGTACTGGCGTTCGCCATCACCACACTGCTGTGGCGGATCTACTTCTACCGGGCGGGCCTAGTGCTCCCGGCCGTGATCGCCACCAGCACCGCCCCCGCCGTCTTCAGCCGGTCCGCCTCCTACGCCCACCTGCTCATGGCCGGCGGCATCGTGCTCAGCTCGGTCGGCGACGAAATCATCATCACCCACCCGTTCGCCGAACCCAACCTGGTCTGGTCCGCCGTCATCCTCTGCGGACCGGCCATCTACCTGGCCGGCCGCGCCCGGCTCGACTACCTGTCCTTCAGCCGCATCGCCTATTCCCGAGTGACCGGGCTGCTGCTCCTAGTCGCGCTAGCGCCCGTGGTCGCCTTCCTGCCACCGATCCTGATCGCCGTCGTAGCCATCGTCATCCTCACCGCGATCGCCACCTCGGACACCATTTCCTGGCGATTCCGCCCCAGCAAGCCAACCCCGCCACCACCACCCCACGGGCGGTATCTACGCCCATAGCCTCCCGCCGCCCGGTCGCCGTCGATCCCGCCGACATATCGCTTGCGTCCTCGACGGCATCGAAAGCGAGCGCGAGCCGGGCACCACCGGCGCGATCGCCCCCACCCCTCGTCGCGGGAGTTGCGGAAGCGGAACAAGCTGCTCGAGCAGGAGAACGAGATCCTGCGCCGGCGGCGGCGTTCTTCACCCGGGAGATCGCCCCAAAATGACCTACCCGCTGGGCTGCCACCTGGCCGCGGACGGCATCCCCGTCGCGGTGACCTGCCGGGTCCTGGGCTTCACCCCGCAGGCCTTTCACGCTTGGGGCAAAGATCCGGTGTCGCAGCGGGACTGGGACGGCGCGCATCTGATCAACGCCCTGGGCATCCACCACGACGATCCGGCGTTCGGCTCGGATAGCGGTAGCCAGTTCCGGTCCCGCAAGTTCGTGAGGTGCGCACCACCACCTCGGCACGGGCGTGGTCTGGAGGCACGGCGGCAGGGTTGCCGCTCGATGTCATAATCTCGGGCATGCCCGTTGGTCGTACCGCTGGTCGGCCGAGCCTGAGGCAGGTGGCCGCACTGTCCGGGGTGTCGGTCAAGACGGCTTCCCGCGCGCTCAGCGACGAGCCGCGAGTCGCCGCGGAAACCCGGCTGCGGGTGCGGAACGCCGCCGACCAGCTCGGCTACCGACTGAACGGGGTGGCCCGGGAGCTGCGTCGGGGCGCCAACACCTCGACACTGGTCGGCCTGCTCATCGGTGACCTGGCCAACCCGTTCTACTCCCGCCTGGCCAGTGGCCTCGAACGCGAACTGCGCATGCACGGTCTGCAATTGGTCATCGCGAGTACCGACGAGGACTCGGACTGGGAACGCCGACTCGCCGACGCCCTGCTGGAGCGGCGGGTCCGGGCGTTGGTGATCGCCTCCAGTGCCACCGAGCACGGCTATCTCGAGGCCGAACACCGCCACGGCATCCCCTTCGTGTTCGTGGACCGACCCCCGGTCGACCTCGCTGCGGATGCGGTCCTGTTGGACAACCACGGTGGTGCCCGGCAGGCCGGCGCGCACCTGATCGCGGCCGGGCACCGGCGGATCGGGGTGGTGGGGGACCTGCCTGGGTTGAGCACCCACCGGGACCGGTTGGCGGGATTCGCCGAGGTGATGGAGGCCGCCGGGCTTGCGGACTGGGCCGGGTACCTCGTGGAGAGCGCGCACGACGTGGACGCCGCCGAGCGGGCGGTGCACCAGCTGCTGAGCCGCATCCCCGCGCCGACCGCCCTGTTCACCATGAACAACCGGATCACCAGCGGAGCTCTGCGGGCGCTGCGCGGTCACCCGGCATCACCGGCCCTGGTCGGCTTCGACGACCTGGACCTCGGTGAGGTGCTGGGTGTGAGTGTCATCGTGCACGACCCGGAGGAGATGGGACGCCAGGCGGCGCAGCTGCTGCTGGCCCGGATCGACGGCGACCGTGGACCGGCCCGGCGGGTGGTGCTGCCGACCCGGCTGCTCGCCCGTGGCTCGGGTGAGCGCCCCCCTGCGGGTTGACCGGACGCGGGCTGAGCCCGTCGGCTTCTCATTGACACCTGCCTCTTGAAAGGTCTACACAGGAATTCGACAGCGTTCAATGACAACGTTGTCACTGAGGCTGCCACCCGTGCACCCCAAGGAGGTACCGGACATGTTCCGACCAGGCCCGTCCCGTCTGCTCGGCCTGCTGGCCGCCACCGCCGTCGCCGGCACATCCCTGCTCGCCGTCGCCTCACCCGCCCAAGCCGCGCCGCTCAACCTCACCCAGTACGTCAACCCGTTCATCGGCACCGACGACAGCAGCGCCCCCAACCCCGTCCCAGGTGGCGCCGGTGGCAGCACCGTTCCCGGCCCGGTGCAGCCCTTCGGGATGGTGCAGCTCAGCCCGGACACGCCCACCGCCTCGCCGTCCGGTTACCGGTACAGCGACGCCCAGATCGAGGAGTTCAGCCTCACCCACTTCAACGGTGCCGGCTGCGCGAACAACGAGGACCTCGGCATCCTGCCGATGACCGGCGCCATCGGCACCTCACCCGGCACCGCCTGGACGTCCTACCGCGCCACCCAGAACAAGAGCCAGGAACAGGCCGGCCCCGGCTTCTACCAGGCGGTGCTCAGCAACTACGGCAACACCCGCGTGGAGGCCTCGGCCACCACCCGCACCGCCGCCCTGCGCCTGACCTACCCGTCGACCAACACGGCGCGGGTCCTGATCAACACCAGTCGCAGCGCCACCGGCAGCCGGAGCGGCTCGATCACGATCAGCGGCTCCACCGTGACCGGTAGCGTCACCGGAGGTGGCTTCTGCGGCAACTCCAAGACCTACCAGATCTTCTACCGGATGGAGTTCGACCGCGCCCCGACCGGCGTCGGCACCTGGCTGGGCGGCACCGTCAGCGCCGGCTCCACCACCACCAGCGGCACGAACGCCGGCGGATACCTGACCTTCGACACGTCCACCAACCCGGTCGTGCAGGTCAGGGTCGGCATCTCGTTCGTCAGCCAGGCCGGCGCCCAGGCCAACCTCGCCGCCGAGCAGTCAAACTTCGACTTCGACGCGGTGCGCTCCCGCGCCGACGCCGAGTGGAACGCGATCCTCAACCGGGTGCAGGTCACCGGCGGATCCGCCGCCGACCTGCAGAAGTTCTACACCGCGCTCTACCGCGTCTTCATCAACCCCAACGTGTCCAACGACGTCAACGGGCAGTACCGCGGCTTCGACAACGCCATCCACACCGCCGGCCACACCGTCTACCAGAACTACTCCGGCTGGGACATCTACCGCTCCTGGGCGGCGCTGATCGCGTTCATCGCGCCGGCCGAGGCGACCGACATCGCCAAGTCCATGGTGCTCGACGGCCAACAGGGTGGCCTGCTGCCCAAGTGGTCGCACAACACCAACGAAGCCTTCGTCATGACCGGCGACCCCGGGCCGATCATCGTGGACACTCTCTACCAGTTCGGCGCCCGCGGTTTCGACACCGCCGCCGCCCTGGCGCTGATGAAGAAGAGCTCCAACGGCGGCACCATGCAGGGCAGCCCCATCCGCGGCCGGCAGAGCGGCTACGTCCAGCGCCAGTACATCGACGGCGACCCCTCCGACTCGCTGGAGTACTCGGCGAGCGACTTCGCCGTCGCCCAGTTCGCCCGGGCCCTCGGCGACACCGCCACGTACGACACCCACATGGCGCGCGCCCAATGGTGGCGCAACGTCTTCAACACCGAGTCGGGCTACATCCACCCGCGCAACGCCGACGGCACCTGGCCGTGGCCGCTCGACCCCGCCAGCCAGTCCAACTACGTCGAGGGCAACGCCTCGCAGTACACCTGGATGGTGCCCTACAACTTCACCGGCCTGATCAACCTGCTGGGCGGGCGGCAGACCGCGCTCCAACGGCTGGACCACCACTTCACCCAGACCAACGGTGGCCAGTCGCAGCCGTACTTCTACATCGGCAACGAGCCGGAGCACGGGGTGCCGTGGGCGTACCACTTCGCGGCCGCGCCGGCCGGCACCAGCGCCGCGGTCCGGCGGGTGATGAACGAGTCGTTCACCACCGGGGCCGGCGGCCTGCCCGGCAACGACGACCTCGGCGCCACCTCCGCGTGGTTTGTCTGGTCCGCGCTCGGGATGTATCCGCCGACACCGGGCGCGGACACCCTGGCCCTGCACGGCCCGCTGTTCCCGTCGATCCTGGTCGACCGGCCGGCCGGTGACCTCCAGATCAACGCCGCCAGCGCCGGGCAGGGCAACCAGTACGTCCAGAACCTGTCGGTCAACGGCACATCGACCCAGCGCGCCTGGTTGCGGTACGGCGACCTCGCCGGCGGGGCGACGCTGTCGTACACGATGGGCGGCTCGCCGTCGTCGTGGGGCACCAACCCCGCCGATGTGCCGCCGTCGTTCACCGACGGGTTCACCCCGTCGCCCGCCGCTCCCGACCTGGGCCCCAACCTGGCCGCCGGCAAACCGGCGACGGGCTCGACCCCGTGCGCCGCGACCGAAGGCCCGGAGAAGGCGTTCGACGGCCGGCTCGGCAGCACCAGCAAGTGGTGTTCCCTCGCTGCCGGCACGAAAATCCTCCAGGTCGACCTCGGGACGAACCAGACCGTCGGGTCCTTCGTCGTCAAGCACGCCGGACTCGGTGCCGAGAACACCGGCTGGAACACCGGCGGCTTCACCATCCAGACCAGCACCGACGGCAGCACCTGGACGACCCGGGCGACGGTGTCCGGCAACCGGTCCAGCCGCACGTACCACCCGATGTCCGCGGCGACGGCCCGCTACGTCCGCCTGAACGTCAGCACCCCGACCAACAACGGGAACACCGCGGCCCGGATCGACGAGTTCGAGGTGTACGGCGGCAGCGGCCCGACCAACCTGGCGCTCAACCGGCCGGCCACCGCCGACTCGCAGTGCGCCAGCACGGAGGGGCCGGAGAAGGCCGTCAACGGCAGCACCACCGGCGGCACCTCCGACAAGTGGTGCTCGGGTGGTGCGACCAAGTTCCTCCGCATCGACCTGGGCGGCACCCACCCCATCCAGACGGTCACCGTTTACCACGCCGGCGCCGGTGGCGAGGACCGCGCCTGGAACACCCGGGACTTCGACGTGCAGGTGTCCGCGGACGGCTCCACCTGGACGAGTGCCGCGCAGGTCCGGGGCAACACCGCTGACGTCACCAACACGCCGGTCACGGCCACCGGTAGGTACCTGCGGCTGAACATTCTCACCCCGACGCAGACCACCGATGCGGCGGCCCGCCTCTACGAGGTGGAGGTCTACGGCACCTGAGGTGTGCCACTCGCCGCCCGGCCAGGGCGGTGGGCCGCCGGCCGTGGGCGGGGGGACGCCCACGCGGTCCGGGTGCGTCACCATGAGCGACGCCGGTTCAGCGCCGGGGACCGGCGTCGCGCCATCCTGCTCGCCGAGGCCGGTCCCCGACTATGGCGGGCCGGTCGCGCCCGGCGTGCCGGCCGGCGCGCGGAGCTGGAGCGGATCATCGCCCACCCACACCCGGAGGTACGCCCCGACGCGGTGCGCCGGCTGGCCGTCCTGGTAAGGCCTCCGACCGGGCGCCCGGTCTGACGCCGATCCCAGCGAAGAGGCTGATGCCCCGGCGGCGTGAGGTAGCCACCCCCTGGCGATGTCCGTTATGCGCAAATCCCCAGCGCCTGCGAGGTTGCCGCCGCTAGCATCGTTTTAGTCGGTTTTGCGCTGGCCGAGACTGCCCCCGTCGGACGGAACTGGAACCACTCAGCGTTATGGCATCGACAATCATCGATCTAGATACGGGGACCGCAAGTGCACGTGCAGACTTCGGGGAATCGACGAGCCGCCGGGCCTCGTCGGGCGGACGCACCCGGTAGGGAACACTCCGGTCGGCACTACCGTCTCGGCGAGGACGTCCGGCGATCGGGGAGACCGCCGGAGATCTGGGCCGGGCAGCGGGCACGGACCGCGGCATGAGCGCGCCGGCTCCGCCAGCATTCGAGGCGCTCGAAACCGAGATCCGGAACCTCTCGGGCGGCAATGTCCTACACGCCGGGCCCGGTGGACCGACCCTCGCGCCCTTCCGGCACCTGCGCGCCACCCGGCCATCCACCTTCGTATCGACCCTGCGCCGGCGCGACCGGGTGGCCGTCGCCGGGTTGACCGCCGGTTGGGCGACCTCCTTCGTGGCCTTCTGGTTGTGGTGGTGGCAACCCGAGCACCGCGTCGGCTGGGCGGGACTGGCCCTGAACAGTCTGCTTCTGCTGTATCTGACCGGGCTGCCCGCCTACTACCTCCTCGCCGTCTCGCGATTGCGGCAGGTCAATCCCGCGCTCCGGGTGCCGCGGCTGCGGGTGGCCTTTGTGGTGACCCGCGCACCGGCAGAACCCTGGTCGCTCGCCCACCGCACCCTCACCGCGATGCTGGCCCAGCAGTTTCCCTACCCGTACGACGTCTGGCTCTGCGACGAGGAGCCGTCCGAGCAGGCCCTGCGATGGTGCGCCGCGAACGGGGTCCGGGTGGCCAGTCGAAGTGGCGTGGCCGCCTACCACCGGGCGACCTGGCCTCGCCGTACCCGCTGCAAAGAAGGCAACCTCGCCTACTTCTACGACCACTGGGGTTACTGGGACTACGACACCGTCGCCCAGCTCGACTGCGACCACGTGCCCCAACCAACCTATCTTGCCGCGATCACGCGACCGTTCGCCGATCCCGCCATCGGCTACGTCGCCGCACCGAGCGTCTGTGACGCCAACAGCGCGAACTCGTGGTCGGCGCGGGGACGGCTGCACCGCGAGGCGACCTATCACGGCCCGGTTCAGCTAGGCCTCAACCGCGGCCTCGCTCCCTTGTGCATCGGCTCGCACTACGCCGTACGGACGAAGGCGCTGCGCGACATCGGCGGTCTCGGCCCCGAACTGGCCGAGGACTTCTCCACGACGTTCCTGCTCACCTCCGCCGGCTGGCACGGCGCCTTCGCCATCGACGCCGAGGCGCACGGCGACGGCCCGCTCACCGTCGCCGATATGCTGATCCAGGAGTTCCAGTGGTCGCGCAGCCTCACCATGCTGCTCTACGACCTCGCGCCGGATCACCTGCGGCGGATGGGCGCCGCCTTGCGGCTGCGCTTCGCGTTTCAGCTGTACTACTACCCGCTACTGGCGATCGTGACCGTCGTCGGCCTCGCCCTGCCGCCGTTCGCGGTGGTCACCGGGCTGCCGTGGGTCAACGTCAACTATTTGGAATTCCTGGCCCGCCTGCTTGTGGTATCGCTGTGGCTGCCCCTACTGACCTTGCTGCTACGCCGGCGCGGGCTGTTACGCCCCCGATCCGTGCCCGTCGTGAGCTGGGAAGGTGTCCTGTTCGCCCTGACCCGCTGGCCGTACGTCGTCTGGGGCGTCCTAGCCGCGACGCGGCTGAACGTGCGGCCCAGGCAGGTCTCGTTCAAGGTCACCCCCAAGGCACGCACCGGCCTGGAGCCACTCCCCGCCCGACTCGTCCTGCCCTATGCGGTGATCACCGTGGCGCTGTCCGCGGCCGCCCTGCTCGGCGAGCGGTCGACACACACTCCGGGGTACGTCTTCCTCTGCATTCTCGGCGCACTCTGCTACGCGGTGGCCGGCCTCGCGGTACCCGCCCTGCATGTGGTGGAGGCAGCCCGGGCCGCCCGGCTGCGCGTACGGTCAGCCGTCCCGACCGCCGCCGGACCCCTGCTCGTCGGCGTCGTGGCGCTCCTCCCGCTCGCGGCGGCCATCGCCAACTATGCCGGCCCCGCGGTGCCGCTCTTTACCCGATAACGCCCCGATGCGCGGACGCACCGGAAGGAGATCCTCATGTCTGGTCCGAAGACTGTCCTGGTGACCGGCGGCGCCGGCTTCATCGGCAGCCACACCTGCGTCGAGTTGCTCGAGCATGGCTACGAGGTGTGCATTGTCGACAACTACTCCAACAGCTCACCAGCGGCACCGGCCCGGGTCGAGAAGGTGGCGGGCCGCCCCCTGCTGAGGGTCTACGAGGCCGACGTACGTGATCACCAGGCGCTCTCGGCGATCTTTGCGGAGAACACCATCGATGCGGTCATCCACTTCGCCGGGAGGAAGGCTGTCGGCGAATCGGTGTGGATCCCCGTCGACTACTACGACACGAACGTCGGTGGCACGACGAGCCTGCTGCGAAGCATGCGGGAAAACGGCGTACACCGCCTGGTCTTCTCCTCATCGTGTTCCATCTACGGGGAGGCGGCGCGGATCCCGATCGACGAGCAGGCCCCGCCACGGCCGACGAATCCGTACGCCAGATCGAAATGGATGTGCGAACAGATCATCGCCGACGCCTGCCGGCAGCACCCGGAGCTGGCGGCCTATTCGCTGCGATACTTCAACCCGGTTGGCGCACATCCCAGCGGGTTGCTCGGCGAGGACCCCCGCGGCATCCCGCAGAACGTCATGCCCTATCTGATGCAGGTCGCAATCGGCAGGCTCGAACGGCTGAGCATCTTCGGCCGCGACTACGCCACCGCGGACGGTACGGCGGTGCGCGACTACATACATGTCATGGACGTCGCCCAGGCGCACCGCATCGCACTGGAGCGTCTCGACGAGGTGACGGGACTGGACATCCTCAATCTCGGCACTGGCGTGGGGACGTCAGTCCTGGAGCTCGTACGGGCGGTCAGCGCGACCTGTGGAAAGTCCCTACCGTACGACATCGTCGAACGGCGGCAAGGTGATGTAGCCAGACTAGTTGCCGACCCTGGCGCGGCGGCCCGGAAGTGGGGCTGGCGCACGACCCGGAACCTCGCCGCGATGTGCCGGGACGCGTGGCGGTTCCAGCTGCTGAATCCCGCCGGATTCGACGACGACCTGACGGGGCGGCCCGCCATCCCAACGGCGCGATCGCTCGATACGCCGGACCCGATGACAAGGACTCGGGCGAACTAGCGCGGTCACCATGAACGTTCACCGGGTTTGATGGATCACGCGGTTCTCGGTCATGGGCGGCCCAGCGTTGTTGGCGTTCGCCGCGGATGCGGGCGCGTTCGCGGCAGCGAATCTCTGCCGGCAACGGGGCGAAAGGCTACCGCTACTACGACTGGGCGTTCATCACCCTGCCGCAGGCCACCGACGAGCACGCAGCACTGGCTGCTGATCCGCCGCAACCGCACCACCGGTGAGCCGCCGCAACA
Organism: Micromonospora sicca; assembly: GCF_003172935.1. Taxonomy (GTDB): domain Bacteria; phylum Actinomycetota; class Actinomycetes; order Mycobacteriales; family Micromonosporaceae; genus Micromonospora; species Micromonospora sicca. Next base: position 35,725 of record NZ_QGKS01000175.1, read on the forward strand.
GCCGTCACCACCAGCAGCCCGGACGGCCTGATCGCGATCACTGTCAACGAACTACGCCGGCTCTTCCACGCCCTGATCATCGACCCGGCACGGCGGGCCGCCGACGTCATCGCCTGGTCCCTCTTCCGACGCAGGCATCACGCTGCCGCCAAGACAGCCATTACCTCGGCAAGCCCTCACGGAACCCTGAAACGGATCTCCTACTGGAGTACTTGGGCGGCTGGCCTCCCGGACGCCTGGCGGATGGGCATGTCGGCCAGCCAGACGTCGGCCAGGTCGCTGAGGGGGACGTCGAGGGCGTGGCTGAGGCAGACCACAGTGCCGAACGCGGGTGCGGGAAGGCGGCCCGCCTCGATCTTGCGCAGCGTCTCGGGGGAGATGCCGGCTGCCAGGGCCACCTCGACGAGGCTGCGGCCGGCCCGCGCGGCCCGGAGGGCGGCTCCGAGGCGCTGGCCCGCTGCGATCTGTTCGGCGGTGAGTGGTTGGCGAACCATGCCAGCAGGATATCCCTCCGGAGCAGCCCCGACCTGGCGTGGTATAAAAATACCGCATACGGAGAGGGAGGCTGTCGTGATCGAGCTCAAGTCCGCCGAGGAGATCGGCCGGATGGCGGTGACCGGCCAGTTCGTCGGCGAGCTGCTCGCCGAGCTGAGCGGTGTCGCCGCAGTCGGCGTCAACCTGATAGACCTCGAACACCACGCCCGCCGCCGGATCAAGGAACGTGGTGCCGAATCCTGCTACTGGGACTACGCCCCTTCGTTCGGCCGCGGCCCGTTCCGCAACGTGCTGTGCCTGTCGGTCAACGACGCGGTGCTGCACGGCCTGCCGCACGACTATGTTTTGCGGGACGGTGACCTGCTCAGCATCGACATGGCGGCCGGCATCGACGGCTGGGTCGCCGACTCCGCGCTCTCCGTCATCGTCGGCACCCCCGACCCGGCCGACCTGAAGCTGATCGAGGCCACCGAGGTCGCACTGGAGGCCGGCATCACCGCCGCCCAGCCCGGCGGCCGCCTCGGCGACATCTCCGCCGCGATCGGCGAGGTCGCTTACTCCTACGGCTACGGCGTCAACGCCGAGTTCGGCGGCCACGGCATCGGCCGCACCATGCACGAGGCCCCGCACGTCCCCAACAACGGCCGCGCCCGCCGCGGCATGAAACTCGACCCCGGCCTCACCATCGCCATCGAGCCCTGGTTCTGCCGCTCCACCGACAAAATCAAGTTCGACAACGACGGCTGGACGATCCGCTCCGCCGACGGCTCCCGCACCGCCCACTCCGAACACACAGTCGCCATCACGGCTTCCGGCCCCCAGGTCCTGACCCGCCGCCCCACTCACGGCGCCACCTCGGCCGACCCCACCAAAAAGTCCGCCACAGCCTCCTGACCCACTGCCCGCCTTAGGACGTGACTCAGGGCGTTCCAGGGAGGGGCCTGCCGCAGCTTCCTGAGCAAGTCCCAGCCGCACGCCTCAGCCCACCGCCACACCGCCACAGCAGGTCAAAACGGATCTCCTTCTGGAGCACTAGAACTAGGCGGCGGGCTGGATGGCCCCGACGGTGCCGGCCCCGACGAGCGGCCGACCCAGGAAATCCACCGGTCCCGGATCGACATTGAAACGCGACCGGAGGTTGAGGGCGCGGCCGGCCAGTGGCGAATCACGGCGCGGCGTGAGCGCTTGCGCCCGTTGGGCCGGGGAGCCGGAGCGATCGGCCGTCACGAAACGCGGGTCTGCGCTCGATCCGCCGACCTTCGCCCCGAGGCGTTCCTGCCCGGTAGCCGCGCGCCAATCTCCCATATTGGCATAGGACGCGCCGGCCCACGAAACGGCCCAGGTTCCCGATTCGGCGAAGAAGTTGTTGCCCTGCAACAAGACATCGGCCGTCGAGAAGTCATCGGCGATCACCAGGTTGGTCCCGCCCGAGACAATCAGGTTGTTGCGCAGGACGACGTTGGACAAGCCACGAAAGAAATTCTGCAAGCGGATGGCCGCGGGGGCCCAGCCCTCCGCCTCCATCACCACGGTGTTGTGGTAGACCTCGGCGTTGTTAACCGACCCGGCCAGATGGATACCCGCGTACTCCGGCAGCTTGCGGGCGTCGTTGATACTTATGTTGAAACGGACGATGTTGCCGGTGTGCGCGGCATTGAGTTGGCCGCTGTAGAGCAGGTACCCGGCGCCGTCGTTGTCGTAGGACAGGTTGTACTGCAGGACTGACGAGGACACGTTCTGGTCCATGTCGAAGCCACCGCCGTCCTTCTGGCCGGCCGTGTGGTTGCGGAATGAGACGTTGCGCTCCATGACCACGGCGGTCGAATCCCAGGTCCAAATGCCGACCGGCCCTTCGGGCGCCGCGGCCGACCTCCCATTGTCGTGCGCGCTGGACCGCTCGATGCGCCCGCCTCGCACACTTCCGAGCGCGATTCCGCTTCCCGTGTGGCTAAAGTGATTGGTCGGGTCTCCCGCATTGTGGTGCACCTCGACATCCGACACGACGACGTCTTCGTGGGCATAGCGCGGCGCCGCGGCGTCGAAGCGAGGTCCGAAGCTGATCAGCCCATTCTCCGTGTTGCCGTGCAGGTTGGCAGCACGGATCCGTACGCCACGAAAGCCGGTAGAATTCGGGCCAGCTCCGATCTGTATTCCGTTCTTGAATCCGCTCACCTCGACCCCGGAAATGTCCACGTGGTCGAGTTTCCGGCCGTCGGTCAGGTCGGAGTAAAGCTCGATCCCGCCGGTGGTCTTGTTGTCCGCCCCGCCGCCGACGATCACCAGGTCCCGAATCTCGACGCCGGCTGTGTTGTGCACCCTGATCCCCGCGCCGCCGGCGGCCTCGATCGTGGCACGGCCGGCGCCGTATGTGTCGACGACGACCGGATTTGCCGCGTCACCCGCATCACCGGGCCCGAAGGTCAGGCTCCCACGGAAGTGCGCACCCCCTTCGAGTAGGAGTTTGTCTCCCGGCTTGAAGGCGAAGGCGGCGGCCTTGTCCAGCGATCGCCATGCTGTGGCGGGCGACGAGCCGTCGAGGGAATCGTCCCCGGTTGGGCTGACATGGTACGTGTTGATCATGGGTGGAGCGGCTACCCGATTCGACCTAAGCTCGAGAACATGCGCAAGCATGGGGAGGAACACCGCCAGCGCCAGCACCAGCACCGCGACGATTCGCCGACGTGAACGCCGGGTGGCTGGCGGCCCTGACAGGTCCGCCGGCAGATCAACCTCACTCTGTTGCCCATTTGTACCAGCTATCAAGGACTCCTACCGCCCTCTCCCAACCCGACACACCGCCCCAAACATCCCCTATCTGTACTTTAGGCCACTTTGGTGCCTACCTGCGGGACGTCTCGTAACCCGACGTACGCCCCTTGGAAACGATCACGGTGGATGTCCCGGTGCGGGCGCCGCAACGCTCGGCGTAGTCGCCGCACTCCTGGCCCTGTGCCGCCTGCACGAACGACTGTCCAGGAGCCGATGAGCCGGGCGCGGCCCGGACCCACCCGTCGGAGCGCACCACCACGGGTCAGACGCGCTGGTCGCCGATGACGGAAAGTAGTTGCAGCTTCTCGTAGCTCTCCGAGCCGGGCGCGGCGGTGAATACCAGCAGCATCTGGGACTCGTCCGGGTCCACCAGGGTCTGGCAGTGCAGTTCCAGGTCGCCGACCTCGGGGTGCCGGAAGCGTTTCGGCGGGCAGTACGCCCCCTGCACAGGGTGCTCCCGCCACAGCTCCGCGAACTCCGGGCTGGCGGCCAGCAGGGCGTCCACGATCGCCGCGGCGCGGGACCCCCGGCCGTCGCGGGCGTAGGCGGCGTGCAGGTGCGCGGCGATGAGCCGGCTGTGGATGGGGTGGTCTTCATCCGGGTGCCGCAGCCGTGCGACCGGGTCGGTGAACCAGCGGTGGTGCAGACTGCGCGCCAGCCCGCTGTACCGGGTCTCGTCGCCGAGCAGGGCGACCGCCGGCGCGGTCTGCGTCAGGGTCTCGCCCAGGTGGTTCACCACCTGCGCCGGGGTGTCCTGGAGCCGGTCGAGGATCCGCATCATCCCCGGGTTGACGTGGTCGGCCCGGACGGCGCGGTGTGGGACGGCGTAGCCAGCGAGCTGGAACAGGTGGTCACGCTCGGCCAGGGTGAGCCGCAGGCCGCGGGCCAACGCGGCGAGCAGCTGCTCGGAGGGGTGCGGGCCCCGCTGCTGCTCCAGCCGGCTGTAGTAGTCGGTGGACATGTCGCTGAGCGCCGCGACCTCCTCCCGCCGCAGCCCTCCGGTGCGCCGGCGTCGGCCCCGGGGCAGCCCGACGTCCTCCGGCTGCAACGCCTCGCGACGGGTGCGGAGGAAGCCGGCGAGTTGGGCGCGGTCCATGGCGTTCCTCCTCCCACCGGGCGGTGGATCGGCGTGCGGTGGGCACCGGAAGCGGCGCCCGCATCTCCTCACAACAGGTGATCTCGGCGCCGGTGTTCCGCCGCCCCACCCACCGTCCCGCGGCGGGTGGGGCGGATCCAGGGTCGGCCGGTCCCTGGCTCAGCCGGGCCGGGTCGAGCGGCGGGTCAGCCGGGCCGAATGGGCCAGCTACCGCAGGGAGCGGGCGGAGGGTTACCCGGCCCGGGCGTTGACGCGGGGGCGCACGGCGCCGCAGGCGAGGTGGCGCGCGCCGCACGCTCAGCGGGAGGTCAAGACCTGCTCGGCGTAGGCCCAGAGCCAGTCGGCGGCGACCGGGTCCACCGCGTGCTCGGCCACCCCCGCGGCGGGGTCCGGGCCGCCCGGTACCACCTCCGCCTCCTGGTTGTCCTCGAAGTACCGGCCGGTCACGCCCTCGAGCAGCGGTGACGCCGCCAACAGCACGGAGGTCGCGGCACCCTGCGCCGGGCTCTTGTAGTACGACGGCGTGATGAGGTTGCCCGCCTCGTCCATCGCCCCGAACGCGCGCATCGTGTCGTCGTCCAGGTGCCGTTGCAGGTTCGTGTGGATGTACCCCGGGGCGAGGGCGTTGGCGGTGATCCCGTCCGCGGCCCACCGTCGGGCGATGCCGACGACGAGCAGGACGCCCGCGGTCTTCGACTGGCTGTACGCGGTCCACGGGTCGTACGGGCGTCTCGCGAACTGCGGGTCGTCGAAGTCGACCCCGGCCCGCAGCTGGGCGCCGGAACTGACCACCACCACCCGGGCCGAGCCGGCGGCCCGGAGCCTGTCGTGCAGGCCCCGGACGAGCGCGAAATGGCCCAGGTAGTTGGTGGCGAGCTGGATTTCCCAGCCCTCGGCGGTCAGCCGCCGGTCCGGGACCGCCATGATCCCGGCGTTGGCGACCAGGGCGTGCAGCGGGCCCTGCCAGCCGGCGACGAAGGCGTCGACCGAGGTGAGGTCGGCCAGGTCGAGCGCGGCCGCCCGGACGCTGCCCGCGCCCGGTCCGGCAAACTCCTCGACCAGCCCCGCGGCCCGGTCAGGGTCGCGGGTGGCCACCGTCACCTCCGCCCCCGCGCGCGCAAGGGCGCGGACGGTTTCGGCGCCGATGCCGGAGGCACCGCCGGTGACGATCATCCGGCGTCCGGTGAGGTCGACGCCGTCGAGAATCTCCGCGGCGGTGGCGCGGGCGGTGAACGGGGTGGTCAGGCGTGCGGTGGCTGTCATGCCGGCAACGCTACGAGCGCCCCACCTGGACTGCCTATAGTCTGGACTCCGTCACTCTTTAGCGTACGTCCAGAGGAGGGGGTGCCCGTGGACCCGTTGGAGGACGTGCTGTCCCTGCTCGACGCGACGGGTCACGTGTCCGCCGCTATGTCCGCCGGTGGGCGTTGGGCGGTCCGGTTTCCGCCACCCGCCGGGCTCAAGTTCAACGCCGTCCGGCGGGGCAGCTGCTGGCTGGAAGTGGACGACGTGCCGGATCCCGTCCACCTTGCGGAGGGCGACTGCTACCTGTTGACCCGGCCCGTCGCGTTCACTCTCGCCAGCGACCTGAATGTGCCGGCCGAACCGGCGCATCCCCTCTTCGCGGCGGCCGTCGACGGCGTGGCCCGCGCCGGCGATGGCGACGAGGTGTTCCTCATCGGCGGTGCGTTCTCCTTCACCGGGCGGGCCCGCGCGCTGCTGCTCGACAGCCTGCCGCCGGTCCTCCATGTCCCGGCCGGCACGCCCGAGGCCGCCACCGTGCGCTGGGCGGTCGGCGAGATCGACGCCGAGCTGGGGCGCCGACCGACGGGGGCCACCGTGGTCGCCGAGCACCTCGCGATGGTCATGCTGATCCGGATTCTGCGCGTGCACCTCGCCCACGATCCCGACCGGAGCTCGGGCTGGCTGGCCGGGCTGGCCGATCCGACCGTCG
>NZ_QGKS01000309.1 GCF_003172935.1 Micromonospora sicca
GCACCGCCACGATCCCGCCGGCGCGGGATCGACGCAAGACCGCACCCACCCCGAAGCAGACCCGACCTGCAACGGTCAAGACCTCACGCCTGCTGCCCTTGCGACGGCAGGTTCCCGCCCCGGCAGACTCCCCATCGGGATCTTCCGGTCAGCGTCCGGCGGGACGGACACCCCAGGAGACCAACCCGAAAGGGCCGGTCAGCCAGGTGCCGTACACGGCTCCCACCACCACCCCGCGACACCCTCACCAGGTCCGCGGGGCAACCCTCGGCCGCGGCTTCCACCGCCACGTACACGCCACCCCGATCACCGACCGGAGCGGTAGCGCCGGCCGGATGTCCGGCTTGCCGAGAATCGCATAGGGAACCAGAGACGCTCTCGACCCGTCCGGACCACCGGTCGCCCAAAGCCCTACCCCCGATCGGCCGGACCATGCCCGGTCAGGGCCGGGTGGGCGAGCAGATGCCCGAGCAGGTCGGCCAGCACGGCCAGGCCGTCCCGGCTGAGCACCGACTCCGGGTGGAACTGCACCCCGGCGAAACCCGGCCCGCGCAGCGCGTGCACCGCCCCGTCGGCCGGGTCCCGGGACAGCTCCACCGGCCCGTACGCGGTGGCCACCCGGTCGGCGTCGGCGCGTGCCGTGAACGTGGAGTAGAAGCCCACCCGGCGGGTCGCCCCGAAGACCGCCACGTCCCGCTGCAACCCCTGATACGGGGCTTCCCGCCGGTGCAGCGGCAGCCCGAGCAGCCCGGAGAGCAGCTGATGCCCGAGGCAGACCGCCAGCGTCGGTCGGCCGGCCTCCAGCAGGCCCGCCAGCAGCGCCCGCATCGTCGCCATCTTCGGCGCGGTGAGATCGCCCGGGTCGCCCGGCCCGGGGCCGACCACCACCAGGTCGTACCCGTCCACCGGGGCGGGTTCCCGCCAGTCGCGGCGGTCCACCCGCAGGCCGAGCGCGCTGAGCTGGTGGGCGAGCATGCCGGTGAAGGTGTCCTCACCGTCCACGATCAACGCGCCCAGGCCGGTGAGCCCGGGCAGCGCGGACGCGCCGGGCGTGCGCTGGTCGAGCCAGAACCGGGCCAGTGGGGCGTTGCGGGCGGCCAGCGCGGCGCGGACCTGCGGGTCGTCGCCCAGCCGGGCCGCCGGGCGGGGGCCGGCCTCCGGCGCGTCCGGGCCGAGGCCGAGCGCCGCCAGCACCCCGGCCGCCTTCGCGTGCGTCTCCGCCACCTCGCCCGCCGCGGTGGAGTGCCGCACCAGGGTCGCCCCGACCGGCACCCGCAGCTCGCCCGCGGGGGAGAGCTCCGCGGTCCGGATCAGGATCGGCGCGTCCAGGGTCTGCCGGCCGGCGTCGTCCCGGCCGAGCAGCGCGAGGACGCCCGCGTAGTAGCGGCGGCCCGCCCGCTCGTGCCGGGCGATCACCCGGCAGGCGTTCTCCATCGGGCTGCCGGTGACCGTCGGGGCGAACATCGTCTCCCGCAGCACCTCCCGGACGTCCCGCGAACCGCGCCCCGCGAGCAGGTACTCGGTGTGCGTGAGGTGCGCCATCTCCTTCAGGTACGGCCCGACCACCTGACCGCCGTGCTCGGCGACCGTGGCCATCATCTTCAGCTCCTCGTCGAGCACCATGTACAGCTCCTCGACCTCCTTCGGGTCGTGGAGGAAGCGCAGCAGGGCGTCGCGGTCCGCCGCCGCGCCGGTGTGCCGGAACGTGCCGCTGATCGGGTTCATCATCACCAGGCCGTCGTCGACGCTGACGTGCCGTTCGGGGCTGGCCCCGACCAGGGTCCGGTTGCCGGTGTGCACCACGAACGTCCAGTACGCGCCGCGCTCGCGCAGCAGCAGCCGGCGCAGCGCGGCCAGCGCCGCCACCAGCGTCGGCCCCTGCACGGTGGCCCGCATGGTCCGGTGGATGACGAAGTTCGCGCCCTCGCCCCGGCCGATCTCGTCGGCGAGCACCCGGCCGACCGTCGCGGCGTACTCGTCGTCGGCGATGTCGAAGCCCGCGCCGGTGCTGCGTACCGGGCCGTCGGGCAGGACGTCGAGCGCCTCGGCCAGTCCGATCCGATGGTGTTCGGCGATCTCCAGGCATTCCAGTGGCACCCCGTCGTCGATGCAGGCGAAGCCGCGCTCGCCGATCTGCCGGTACGGGACCAGGGCCAGCGTGCGTGGGCCGGGCGGGCCGTCCGGCAGCGGGATGTCGGCGAGCCGGTCGGCCGTGCGTACGGTGCCGGTGAACAGCTCGAGGTGGTCGGCGCCCTCGCGGCGGACGAGGGCGAACGGGCCGGGGTCGACGCCGTCGGCGACGGCGGCGAGCAGGTCGTGCGGGCGGGTCATCGAGGTCTCCTCGGGCCGGGAGCCGCCGGCGGGGCGGCCCGGGATGCCGGGGAGAGACCGGCGGCCGCCTCGTCGGGCGGCCGCGTGGGAAAGCTACGCGCGGGGGTGGGCCGCCGGGTCGGCGGGCCACCAGCAGGACAGGTGCGCGGGCATGGCGATCACTGTACGCGACCCGTCGGGCCCCGGGAACCTGATCGCCGCGTCCCGGCCGAGTCGGGATCTTGGCTTCGCCGGCCGCCCTGCCGGGTAGGTTGACCGGCGATGGACATTCTCGCTCTCGACCTGGGCACCTCCTCCGTGCGGGCACTCGTGCTGGACGCGGACGCCATCCCGCGGCCCGGCGCGCTGGCGCGGCGGAAGGTGCACGTGGTCACCGGCGAGGACGGCAGCGGCACGCTGGACGGCCGGCGGTACCTCGCCTGCCTGCTGGAGTGCCTGGACGAGCTGGCCGACGCCGGCCACCTGCGCGACATCGAGTTGGTGACGGCCTCGGCGCAGTGGCACTCGGTGGTCCCGCTGGACGCCGACGGCGAGCCGATCGGGCCGGTGCTGACCTGGCTGGACACCCGGCCGGAGCCGCCCGCGGGCGCGGCCGGTCCGGCCGACCCGGATGCCTTCCACCAGCGCACCGGCACCTGGTGGCACCGCTGCTTCTGGTCGGTCCGGCTGCCCTGGCTGCGGGAGCGCGCGGGCACCCCGGTCGCCCGCTTCGCCGGCCTGGCCGAGTACGTCCTCGGGGTGCTGCTCACCGAGGCGCCGGTCTCCATCTCGATGGCCTCCGGGACCGGGCTGGTCGACCTGCGCCGGCTGGGCTGGGACCCGGAGGCGTGCGACCTGGCCGGCGTACGCCCCGGCGAGCTGCCCCGGTTGGCCCCGATGGAATGGCGCGGCCGGCTGCGGCCGGAGTACGCCCGGCGCTGGCCGCAGCTGGCCGGAGCGCGGTGGACCGCGCCGGTGGGCGACGGCGCGGCGTCCAATGTGGGCTCTGGCTGCGTCGACCCGTCCCGGGCCGCGGTCACCGTCGGCACGTCGGCCGCGGTACGCCTCATCCAGCGGGTGCCGGCCGGAGTGGACCTGCCGCCGCTGTCGAATCAGCTGTGGCGCTACCGGGTGGACCACGAGCACGTGGTGACCGGGACGGCGTACTCCAGCGGCGGGAACATCTTCGCCTGGGCCCAGCGGGAGCTGCGGCTGCCCAGCGGCGCCGAGTTGGAGGCTGCGCTGTTCCGGGTGCCGGCGGACGGCCGGGTGATGGCCAATCCCCGCTTCGGCGGTGACCGCCCGCCGGGCTTGGCCCCGGCGGGCTCCGGTGAGCTGCGCGGGCTCAGCTTCGGCACCACCGCCGTCGACCTGCTCGCCGAGTTGATGAGGGGCCTGTGCCGGCTGGTCGCCGAGGACCTGACGGTGCTGGAGTCCGGCGTGGTGAAGCCGGCCGAGGTGGTGCTCGGCGGGGGAGCGATGGCCGCCTCGGCGTGGTGGCGGCAGGCCTTCGTCGCCGCGCTGGCCCCACGACCGGTCCGGCACCAACGACATCCGGAGATCGGGGCGACCGGGGCGGCGTTGGTGGCGCTGGGCCGGGTCGCCGACGGGGGACGGATCGGCGGCATCGGCCGGACGGACTAGGTGGACGCGCCGAACACCGTAGCCGGTGCCCGGCCGGGCTGACCGTCCTCGTTCACCGGCCGGTCAGGCCGTTGACACCGCACGCCGGCCTGGTTGGATGGACTGCGCTCCCCGAGGTGGCGGAGGCGAGGGACCGAGGAGGCATGTGTGGGTGCAGGTCCCGACCCCGATCGGGGCGCGGTCTCGAACCACCGCCGGAGTCGGTTCGACGTGCGGGTCGTGCCGCACCGCCGCCGTTCGGCCCTGCGGCTGCGGGACTGGCGGATGGGGACCAAGCTCGCCACCGTGCTGGTCATCCCCACGGTGGCCTTCCTGGTGCTGGCCGGCGTGCAGACCCGCGGCCTGGTCGGGCAGACCACCACGCTGAGCGACTTCGCCCAGCAGGTCGGCATCGGCCGGCAGATCACCGAGGCGGTGGACCGACTCCAGCGGGAGCGGGACCGGACCGCGGGCGAGCTGGCCGCGCTGCACGAGTCCGCCGGGGGCGCCGAGCGGGACGCGGCGATCGCCGCGCTGAAGCCGCTGCAGACCGCCTCCGATCAGGCCCTGGCCGACCTGCGCGGCGCGGCCGAGCCGCTCGCCGACGCCGACGCCGCCTGGCGGGTCGGCTACTCCGAGGTTCTCGAGGCGTACGACCAGGTCATCTACATTCGGGCCGCGGTGCCGCCGGCGGTGCTCAGCAGCGACACCATCCTGAGCAACTACCACCGGGCGATCGGCGCGCTGCTCGCCCTGCTGGCCCAGCCCTCGCCCGGTGACGACCAGCGGGCGCTCACCGACGCGGTGCTGCGCTACGTCCAGCTCTCCCGGGTCAAGGAGCTCTCCTCGCGGATCCGCGCCGAGCTCTACGCGGCCGCCCGCGCCGGCCGGTACGCGGCCGACGACCAGGTGGCCCTGGCCGACCTGCGGACCCAGCAGCTCACCGCCCTGGGCGCGTTCCGGGTCGTCGCGACCGCGGACCAGGTTCGCCGATACGACCAGACCTCCGAGGACCCGGGGTTCGTGGCGGCCACCAAGCTGGAGGAGACGACCCTGCCCGGCACGGCCGCCGAACCGGCGGTGCTGCTCGCGCCGGCCTGGTGGATAGTCAGCGAGCGGCGCCAGGACCTGCTGCACCGGCTCGAGAACGAGGTCCTCAACGACGCCGTACGCCGGGCCGACGCGGCCAGCTCGGGGCAGCTGCGGGACACCCTGCTGGTCGTCGGCGGCATCGGCGCGGTGCTGCTGGTCGCCGTGCTGATCTCGCTGCTGATCGGTCGCTCCATCGCCCGGTCCATGCGGCTGCTGCGCAGCCAGGCGCTGCGGATCGCGCAGGTGGAACTCCCCGACGCCCTGGACCGGCTGCGCGCCGTGGACAGCCCGGTGACCGGGATCGACGTGCCGCCGGCGGTGGTCCGTTCGCTGGACGAGATCGGCGAACTGGCCGAGGCGTTCGTGGCGGTGCACCGCAGCGCGGTCAGCGTCGCCGTCGAGCAGGCGCTGATGCGCCGCAACGTCAACGCCATGTTCGTCAACCTCGCCCGGCGCAGCCAGGTGCTGGTCGAGCGGCAGCTCGAACTCCTCGACGACCTGGAACGCGAGGAGAGCGACCCGGAGCAGCTGGAGAACCTGTTCAAGCTGGACCACCTGGCCGCTCGCATGCGCCGTAACGACGAGAGCCTGCTGGTGCTGGCCGGCACCGAGTCCACCCGGCGGTGGACCCGGCCGGTCGGCCTGGCGGCCGTGCTGCTGGCCGCCAGCGCCGAGATCGAGCAGTACCAGCGGGTCCGCCACGACTCGAGCCCCGACCTGCACGTGGTCGGGCACGCCGTCGGCGACCTGGTGCACCTCTTCGCCGAGCTGCTGGAGAACGCGACCGCGTTCTCCCGCCCGGACACCATCGTCCGGGTCACCGCTCGGGCCGAGGGCCTCGGGGCGCTGGTGGAGATCGCCGACCAGGGGCTCGGCATGAGCCCGAGCGGGCGCGCGGAGGCGAACGCGCTGCTGGCCGAGCCGCCGGCGGCCGACGTCGCGGCCTCCGAGCGGATGGGCCTGTTCGTGGTCAGCCACCTGGGGGCGCGGCACCGCATCCAGATCCGGCTGGAGGGCGGCGAGGGCGGCCTCGTCGCCCAGGTCCGGATCCCCGCCGAGCTGCTCGCGCCGGCGCCCGCCCCGCAGCTGGACGCCCCGGCGTCGCCCCGGATGCTGACCACCCCGATCGGCGCGGCCATCCGGCCGGCCACCCCAGCCGCGGTGCCGGTGACCGGGCTGCCGGCGTCGCGCCGGCCGACGGGGGTGCCGGTGGCCGGTGCCCGGC
>NZ_QGKS01000165.1 GCF_003172935.1 Micromonospora sicca
GACAACCCCTCCCCTGCCCGCCGCCCGGTCGATCAGGGCGGTGTGAACACCCGTTCAACCCGTTCCGCGCCCTCGTCGGGCAGGATTCGGCATCGAGTCGCGGTGGCCGTCACGTTCCGGGGCGGCGGGACGTGCAGAGGAGGGGGAGAATGCGGCTGCGGGGAGGGACGTGATGGCAGTGGATCTCGATGCCGAGTTCGAGGCGGAGCGCGGGCACCTGATGGCGGTCGCCCACCGGATGCTGGGCAGCCGGAGCGAAGCCGAGGACGCGGTCCAGGAGACCTGGCTGCGGTACGCCGCCGCGCTCGCCGACCCGGCGGCCCGCGCCCAGATCCGGGACCTGCGCGCCTGGCTCACCACCACCTGCTCGCGGATCTGCCTGGACGTGCTCCGCTCCGCGCGGGTACGCCGGGAGGCCTACCCGGGCCAGTGGCTGCCGGAGCCGGTGGTGCGGCCGGTCCCGACGGCCGACGGCTTCGCCCCCGACCCGGCCGAACGGGCGGTCCGCGCCGACCAGGTCGGCACGGCGCTGCTGGTGGTGCTGGAACGGCTCGCGCCGGAACAGCGGGTCGCGTTCGTGCTGCACGACGTCTTCGCGGTGCCGTTCGCCACCATCGCGGAGGTGCTCGGCACCACACCCGCCGCGGCCCGGCAGCTCGCCTCCCGGGCCCGCCGGGCGGTCACCGCCCCGGACGTCCCCCGGCACACCGCCGACCTGGCCGAGCAGCGGCGGGTGCTGACCGCGTTCGCCGCCGCCGTGGAGTCCGGCGAGCTGGACCGGCTGGTCCAGGTGCTCGCCCCGGACGTGGTGCTGATCGGCGACAGCGGCGGGCACTTCCCGGCGGCCCGCCGGCCGGTCGTCGGGGCCGACGCGGTGGCCCGCTTCATCCTCGGCCTCTTCGGCCAGGCCGGCCGGTACGGCGGCCGGCTGCTGGCCCGGCCCGCACTGGTCGACGGCGCCCTCGGCTGGCAGGCCGAGACCGTGCACCGGGACGGCCGGCCGATCCGGCTGGTGACCGCGTTCGCCGTGCACTCCGGCCGGATCACCGGCGTATTCAACCAGCTCAACCCGGAGAAGGTGCGCGACCTCCCACCGCTGGGCGCCGAGGAGACCTGGCCGCTGCGCTGGTGAGGTCGGCTCAGACCACCAGGGCCAGCCACTTCCGGTACGACGTGGCGAACGGCTCGGTGCCGTCGCCGAGCGCGCCGAAGAGCCAGCGGGCCGCCGACTGGGCCTCGGCGACCACGTCGTCGGGGTAGCCGAACCGCTCGCGGTGCTCGGCGAACTCGTCCTCGTCCCGCAACTCCACCAGGCCGGTCGCCCGGCGACGCACCACATCCAGGTCGAGGTCGATCAGGTGGACCGTGTCGTCGCCCTCCCAACGGGCCGGCGTGGCGATGTCGCAGTAGACCTCGCTGGTCCGCGGCGGCGGGTTGAACATGCCGGTCCACCAGCCGTGGTGCGGCACCAGCAGGACGAAGGGGATCTGCTCGACCGACGGCCGGCCGTGGTAGACCGACTCGGTGCCGGCCGGCACGCCGAGCCAGACACCGAGGTCGTCCTCGGCGAGCCGACGGGCCGGGTAGTCGCGGTGGGCGCTGCCGTCGTACTTGCGGTAGATCACGCGGACCACGTCGCTCGGCATGACTGGCACCCTAACCGATTCCGGCCACGCGACGCGATCGGCAGGTAACCGGACGCGACCCGCGCGGACGCATGCCGCGACGACGCCACGCGGCGGATGGGCGCGCCCGGTGTCGGCGGCGACGGGTACCGTCGCACGGTGACTCCGCCCCGCACCGCCACCGGTCCCGCCGCGTCCCGGAAGGGTCGGGGCACCCGGCCGAGCGGGGCCGACCTGCTCGCCGCCGCGGTCGGCGCGGTGCCCGGCGGGGCCACCCGCCCGGGCCAGCAGCAGATGGCCGAGGCGATCGAGCGGAGCATCGCCTCCGGCGAGCACCTGCTCGTCCAGGCCGGCACCGGCACCGGCAAGTCGCTGGCCTACCTCGCCCCGGCGCTGACCGTGGACGGCCCGGTCGTGGTCTCCACCGCCACCCTGGCCTTGCAGTCCCAGCTGGTCGACCACGACCTGCCCCGGCTCGCCGACGCGGTGGAGCCGCTGCTCCGCCGGCGGCCCACCTTCGCCGTGCTCAAGGGCCGGCACCACTACCTCTGCCTGGCCCGGCTGGACAACTCCACCGAGGACGAGCCGGAGGAGACCCTTTTCGACGCCCCGGCCGCCCGCCCGGGCGGCGGCGGCACGAAGTGGCTGGGCGAGGCGGGCCGGCTCGGCAAGCAGATCCAGCGGTTGCGGGACTGGGCCGAGGAGACCGCCACCGGCGACCGGGACGAGCTGGACCCGGGCGTGGACGACCAGGTCTGGCGGACGGTCTCCATGCCGGCGCGGGAGTGCGTCGGCGCGAGCCGGTGCCCGTTCGGTCAGGAGTGCTTCGCCGAGGCGTCCCGGGCCCGGGCCCGGGAGGCGGACATCGTGGTCACCAACCACAGCCTGCTCGCCGTCGACATGCTCGCCGGCCGGCACATCGTGCCGCCGCACAAGCTGCTCATCGTGGACGAGGCGCACGAGCTCGCCGACCGGGTCTCCTCGGCCGCCCAGGCCGAGCTGGTCCCGGAGCTGATCGACCGGTCCGCCCGGCGGGCCCGGCCACTGCTGCGCCCGGACGTCGCCGAACGGCTCACCGAGGCCGGCGACGCCCTCGCCGTCGGGCTGGCCGAGGTGCCCGCCGGGCGGCTGACCGGCGGGCTGCCGGGGCCGCTGCGCGAGGCGTGCACGCTGCTCGACGCGGCGACCCGGGCAGCGCTGGAGGCGATCGGCGAGGTCAAGGCCGACGACCCGGACCCGGTCCGCAAGCAGCAGGCGAAGGCGGTGCTGGACGAGCTCTCCACCACCGCCCAGCGGCTGCTGGAGGAGGCGGACCACGACGTGGCCTGGGTGGAGAAGCCCGACAACGGCAGCCGCCGGGCCCTGGTGGTCGCCCCGCTCTCCGTCGCCGGCACCCTCGCCACCCACCTGTACGACGAGCGCACCGTGGTCGCCACCTCGGCCACCCTCGCGCTGGGCGGCCGGTTCGACACGGTGGCCCGAGCGCTCGGACTCGACGCGCCGCCGCCCGCCCCGCCGACCCCGGCCGCCGCCGCCCTCGCCGCCAGCACGGCGCGTGGGGACGCCGTCCCGCCCGCGCCGGTCGCCGCCACGCCGGGCAGCCGGGCCGCCACCGGCACCGTGCCGGCCACCGAGGGGCCGGGCTGGTGTTCGCTCGACGTCGGCTCACCGTTCGACTACGCGCGGCAGGGCATCCTCTACGTCGCCGCGCACCTGCCCCGCCCCAGCGTCTCCGGGCTGCCCGAGGCGGCCGGCGAGGAGCTGCTCGCGCTGGCCGGGGCACTCGGTGGGCGTACCCTCGGGCTCTTCTCCTCGCGCCGGGCCGCGCAGCAGGCCGCGGAGCTGCTCCGCGCACGGACCGACCTGCCGGTGCTGCTCCAGGGCGAGGAGGCGCTGCCGCTGCTGGTCCGCCGGTTCCGGCAGGAGCGGTCGAGCTGCCTGTTCGGGGTGATGTCGCTCTGGCAGGGGGTGGACGTGCCGGGCGACGCCTGCCAGCTCGTGGTGATCGACCGGCTGCCCTTCCCGCGCCCGGACGAGCCGCTCGCGGCGGCCCGGGCCGCGGCGGTGGACGCGAGCGGCGGGTCGGGTTTCGCCGCGGTGAGCGTGCCGATCGCGGCAGTGCGGCTGGCGCAGGGCGTGGGGCGGCTGATCCGGGCCACCGGGGACCGGGGCGTCGTCGCGGTGCTCGACTCCCGGCTGGAGACCGCCCGCGGCTACGGCCCGTTCCTGCGGCGCTCGCTGCCGCCGTTCTGGTACACCACCCGGCCGGACGTGGCCCGGGGCGCCCTGGAACGGCTCGGGAAGAGCTGACGGGAGCAGGCGGACGACCCCGTCGGCCGTCCGCCCGCTCCCTCCACATGGGTCGCTGACCGTCCCCGTCGGTCAATTCCGGTCAACTCAGGGCGCCTGCGAGGCGACGACCACCGCGTCCGGCGGGGTGTCCGGCACGGTCCGGGCGGCGAGCCGCCGAACGGCCGTGTTGAGCACCGCGATCAGCGGCACCGCGACCAGCGCCCCGGTGATCCCGGCGAGGACGACGCCGGCGGCGATCCCGATGATCACGGCCAGCGGGTGGATGGCCACGGCGCGCCCCATGATCAGCGGCTGGAGCACATGCCCCTCCAACTGCTGCACGCCGATCACCACGCCGAGGATGATCAGGGCCTTGATCGGCCCGCTGTCGACCAGCGCCACCAGCACCGCCACGACGCCGGAGAGGGCCGCCCCGACGATCGGGATGAACGCCCCCAGGAAGACCAGCGCGGCCAGTGGGAAGGCGAACGGGATGTCGAAGACGACCAGGAAGATGCCGATGCCGACCGCGTCGATGAAGGCGACCAGGACGGTGGCCCGGACGTACGCGCCCAGCGTCGACCAGGACGCCCGGCCGGCGTCGTCGACCTTCCAGCGGGCGGCGACCGGCAGCAGCCGGACCAGGAACCGCCAGATCTGTTTGCCGTCGCGGAGGAAGAAGAAGGTCGCGAAGAGCACCAGGATGGTGCCGGTGAGCACCTCGGCCAGGGTGGCCGCGGTGGAAAGGGCACCACTGGTGACCTTCGAGGTGTTGCCGTTGACCCAGCCCTGCGCCTCGTCGATGTACCGGTTGAGCTGGCCGTCGGAGAGGTGCAGCGGCCCGGTCTTGAGCCAGTTCTGGATCTGCCGCACACCCTCCGACGACTTCTCGCTCAGCTTCGGCACGCCCTGGATGAACTCGTTCACCACCAGGGTCAGCGTGCCGACCACCGCGGCCAGCCCGCCGACGAGCACCACGCCGGTCGCCAGCGACCGGGGGAAGCGGGCCTTGAGCAGCCAGCCGACCGCGGGGGCGAGCAACGCCGAGAGCAGCAGCGCCACCGCGAGCGGAATGATCACGATCCGGATGGTGCCGACGATCTTGAGCAATCCCCAGGTGACGAGCCCGATCACGATCAGGCGCCACGACCAGGCGGCGGCGATCCGCAGCGCGTGCGGCACGTCGGCGTCGTCCCGGCTGGAGGTGGAGTTGTGCATGGTGGCCGGCGCTTCCGCGCCCACCACCGTCGCCGAGGGCGGCGCCACCGGACCCGGCGAGGCCGGCGAGGCCGGCGAGGCCACGCCCGGGTCGTCGGGCTCGTCCGCCGGGTCGTCACGGCGCGCGCGCACCGACTCACGTCCCGACTCGTACGCGTGACGGAGCCGTCCGCGTACCCGCTCGAAGCGGCTCAAGCGCACCTCCCGCAAAGCTGGCCCGCCCACGACACAGGGGGGCAGGATACGTCCGTCCGTCCCACCCTAGGCCGGTTCCGCCACACATTGCCCCCGCTCGACTCCGCTCAACCACCGCACGATCGACCGCGGCGCACGCGGTAGCGTCTTCGCGTGACCGCCGACCAGAACCTCGACTCCGGCCTGCCGATCCGCCTGCTGCACGACCGCGTGCTGGTGCGTATGGAGGGCAGTGAGGGCGAGCGCCGCTCCACCGCGGGCATCGTGATCCCGGCGACCGCGGCGGTGGGCAAGCGCCTCGCCTGGGCCACCGCGGTGGGGGTGGGCCCGCACGTGCGCTCGATCGTCGCCGGCGACCGGGTGCTCTTCGACCCCGACGAGCGGTCCGAGGTCGAGCTGCACGGCCGCGGGTACGTCCTCCTCCGCGAGCGCGACGTGCACGCCGTCGCCGCCGAACGGGTGGAGCACGAGCCCACCGGCTCGACCGGCCTCTACCTCTAGGCCCTCCCCACCCGGACGTCGTTTGCCTTCCTTCCCGACGGGAAGCCAGGCACCTCCAGCGCCCTGGGGAGGGACGATGCCGGAATTCCTGAAGAAGCTGCTGCTGTGGGGCTTCGTCGGCTTCCTGATCTACTTCATAGCGTTCCGCCCGGACGGCGCGGCCCAGATGTTCAAGGGGATCGGAGCGGCGCTGATGGCCATCTTCCAAGGCCTCGGCGACTTCATGACCGGCCTGATGACCTGACTACCCGCCACCACCCGCCCCGCGTCGGCGGTCGGCGATCAGGTGCCGGGGGGCCAGGGCGCGGCCGGTCGCGGGCCGTACCAGCCGGGCGGGCCGTAGG
>NZ_QGKS01000451.1 GCF_003172935.1 Micromonospora sicca
GCGGGGTGCTGGCCGATCGCTGGGGCCGGCGGGCCACCCTGCTCGCCGCGCACCTCGGCGCCGCCGGGCTGATGGTGGCGCTGGCGTTCAGCCGGCACCTGGCGGTGATCGCGGTGCTCGCCGCGCTGGTCGGGGTGGTGCACTCGATGCCCAGTCCGGCGTTCGTGGCGGCGATCGTCGACGTGGTGCCCGAGGCCCGCCGCTCGCGCGCGTTCAACCTGCAGTTCTGGGCGTTCAACCTGGGCATGGCGGTCGCCTCGCTGCTGGCCGGCGTGCTCGCCGAGGCGAGCTTCGTCGCCCTGTTCCTGGTGGACGCCGGCACCACGCTGGCCGCCGCCGCGATCATCGCCTGGAAGGTTCCCGAGACGCTCGCCCGGGCCCGCCGACGCGGCGCGGCGGCCGACACGGCCGGTCCCGGCGCGGCAGGCACGGCCGATCCGGCGGCCCACGAGGCCCCTTCGGGCTCCCGGCGGCCGGGGCTGGTCACCGCGCTGACCGACCGGACCTTCCTGGCCTTCGTCGGGCTGACCTTCGTGCTGGCCGTGCTCACCATGCAGACCTCGACGATCATGCCGCTGGCGATGCGCGCGGACGGCCTGGGCCCGTCGGCGTACGGCGTGGTGGTGGCGCTCGGCGGCGCGCTGATCGTGCTCGGGCAGCTCTTCGTGCCCCGGCTGATCGAGCCCTACCGGAAGGCGACCGTGCTGTCGGTCTCCACCGGGCTGATGGCGCTCGGCTTCGGCGCGCTGGCCGTCGCCGACAAGCTGCCGTTCTACCTCGGCGCGGCGGTGGTCTGGACGATCGGCTCGATGCTCGCCGCGCCGCCGAACGCGCAGATCAACGCCGACCTGGCACCGCCGGAGCTGCGCGCCCGGTATCAGTCGGTCTTCTACCTGACCTTCCCGGCGGCGTCGTTCGTGGCGCCCGCGCTGGGCGGCCTGAGCCTGCAGTACCTGGGCGACCGGCACTGGCTGGTCGTCGGCGGACTGGGCCTGGCGGCGGCGGTCGGCCACCTGCTGGCGGGTCCGCCCCGGGAGCGCCGGGTGGCCGCGCTGCGCGACCGGGAACGTCGGGCGGAAGCCGTGGCCGCGGGCCGCTGAGCCTGGCCCGGAAACGGCGCTGGGCGCCCACCACGACCCCCGTCGTGGTGGACGCCCGCACCGTACGCCCGGCGGCGGCGGGCGACACTCACCCCCGTAAGCGTCGCCCGCTCGCGCCGCCGGTTCCACAGGTGGCACCGTCCCCCAACGGTGTGCTCCACCTGTTTCCCTCGCGCCTCGCTTGCGCGGATCTGATCGATCCGCCGCTCCCCCGAACGATTCCAAGCGTGGCGCGGTGCAATAAAGTTAGTTCGCCCGGATTCTGGATTCAACTCAGATCAGTGTCTCGCCCGTCACAGCATTCGTGTCGGAAATCCGGCTGTCCTTGCTCCGGGCCATGGATGTGTCAACAGCGGGTTCCCGCCGGCCATTCCCGTAAACCTCAGGCGTCCTCCCGATCCGGGTTTTCCGTACGGAAGAAGTTGCTCTGCCGGCCGTCCCGCATCTGCTCCTGGTAGATCAGGTTCAGCCCACGGATGTCGAATGTCCGGAACCAGTCGTCCCAGGTGATTTCCCGGATCCGGCTGCTCTCCCGGTAGCCCGGAATGTTGAAAGTCAGCACCCCCGGCCGGCCCTCCCGTTCGGTGCCCGCGATGGTGGCCGGCTTGGCGTTGCGGGCCCGCGCCCACCGCTGGATCACCTCGTGGTTGGCGGTCACCAGGCTCCGACCGGGACGTTCGGGACGATCCTCGATCGAAGTGACCTGCTGGGACGACCGCACCGAACGGGACGAGGACCGCCCGGTCCGGACCGGCGTCGCCGCCGCCGCCATACCGGCGCCCCGGGCGGGCGCCGCCCTCGCGCCCGCCCCGGCTGGCGCCTTCGCGGCGCGGGCCCGGGACGGTTGCGCCTTCTTGGTGGGGACCGCCTTCTTGCCGGCGGGCGCCTTCTTCGCGGCCGGCGCCTTCTTCGCGGCCGGCGCCTTCTTCGCGGCCGGCGCCTTCTTCGCGGCCGGTGCCTTCTTCGCGGCGGCCTTCTTTGCGGGGGCCGCCTTCTTCGCCCGCGCGCCCGTGGCCTTCGCGGCGCGCGCCGCCTTCGCCCGGGCCGCGGCGGTCTTCTTCGCCGGAGCCTTCTTGGCGGCCGCCCTCTTCGTCGGGGCGGCGCGGCCGGCCGGCCCGGTGGCCTTGCGGGCGGCGGCGCCGCCCCGGCTCTCCGCCCGCATGGTCCGGGCCAACGTCTTCACCAACTCCGGCTTGCGCAGGGCGGAGATCCCGGAGACCCCGCGCCGGCGGAGTTGGCCGCGGATGTCGTCCACCCTCATCCGGGAGATCTCAGACTCGGAGATGTTTGGCGTCCCCGGGGTCTGGTTGCCGGGTTGCTGCTTGGTCCTCGTCGCAGTCCCGCCGCGACCTGAGCTGTTGCGCTGAGCCATGGGACACGCTCCTCGACAGTCCGTCCTCGGCCCGCGGTGGGTCCCATTACCGCACCGCGCGGTGCGGCATACCCGTCAGGACGGCTCCGAACCTCCGGCGGTCGAACCGACGCCGCCCGCCGCCCGGCCGGCCCCGGCGGAGGGCTCGAAGAGGTGGGCGAACGCGGCCAGGTTGGCCGTCGACTCGCCCCGCTTGACCCGCCACTCCCACTCGCGGCGGATCGCCGTGCCGAAGCCGATCTCCAGCATGCTGTCGAACGAATCGTCGGCGTAGGTCAGTACGGCGCCCAGCAGCCGGTCCAGCTCGTCCTCGTCGATCCCGGCCAGGTTGACCCGGCCGGTGAGGTAGACGTCGCCGACCGCGTCGATGGAGAAGGAGACCCCGTACATCCGGGCGTTGCGCTGCAGCAGCCAGGCCCACAGCTCCTCGCGGCGCTCGTCCGGCTGGCGCATCACGAACGCCTCGACCCGCAACGCGTGCTCGCCGACGATCAGGTTGCAGATCGTCTTGAGCTTGTGCGTGCCCGGCAAGGTGACCGCGTACGACCCCTCGCCGGTCGACTCCCAGTCCAGCTCACGCTCGGCGCAGACCGACTCGATCAGGGCGGCGACGTCGCTCCTACGGCTCATCGGACCCACTTTACGGCCGCACCGGGCCGCCCACGGGCGGCGGACGCCTCACCAGGAGCAGGACAGCGCGGGGTCACCGGCCAGCCGGTCGGCGAGCCGGGCGCGGTGCTCGGCCATCGCCTCGCCGTAGACCGCGAGCAGGCCGGAGACCGTCCGCTGCCAGGAGAAGTTGGCCGCGTGCCGCTCCGCGCCCCGGCTCAGGGCCGCCCGGCGGAGCGGGTCCGGCAGCAGCCTGGCGAGCGTACGGGCCCAGTCGACCGGGTCGTGGCCGTCGATCAGCACCCCGCTCACCCCGTCCCCGACGGCGGTGACCAGGCCGCCCACCGCGGCGGCCAGCACCGGCGTACCGCAGGCCTGGGCCTCCAGCGCGACCAGCCCGAACGACTCGTTGTACGACGGCACCGCGACCAGGTCGGCGGCCCGGTAGAGAGCGGGCAGGTCCTCGCCGGTCTGCGGCGGCAGGAAGCACACCCGGTCGGCAACGCCGAGCGAGGCGGCCAGCTCGATCAGGGCGGTCGGCCGGTCCAGGCCGCTGCCGCTGGGACCGCCGCAGATCACCACGGTCAGCTCGTCGGCGATCGCGGGATCCCGGTGGCGCAGCGCGGCCACCGCCCGGATCAGCACGTCGGGCGCCTTGAGCGGCTGGATCCGGCCGACGAAGGCCACCACGTACCCCTGGGTGGGCAGCCCCAGCCGGCGGCGGGCGGCGAGCCGGGCGAGGTCCCGATCCCCGGCGGCCGGGCGGAACCGCTCCAGGTCGACGCCGGGCTCGACCACGGCCACCCGGTCCGGATCGGCGTCGTACCGGCCGAGCAGGTCGCGGGCCTCCACCCGGGTGTTGGCGACCAACCGGTCGGCCTCCGCGACCACCTGCTCCTCGCCGATGACCCGGGCCTTCGGCTCCGGCCGGTCGCCGGCGGCGAGCTGGGCGTTCTTCACCTTCGCCAGAGTGTGCGCGGTGTGCACCAGCGGCACCCCCCAGCGCTCCTTGGCCAGCCAGCCGACCTGCCCGGAGAGCCAGTAGTGCGAGTGGATCAGGTCGTAGTGGCCGGGCGGGCGGGCCGCCTCGGCGCGCAGCACCCCGGCGGTGAACGCGCAGAGCTGCCCGGGCAGTTCCTCCTTGGTGAGCCCTTCCAGGGGGCCGGAGGTGACGTGCCGGACATGCACGCCGGGGGCCATCTCGACCACCGGGGGCAGGTCACCGGAGGTGGCCCGGGTGAAGATCTCCACCTCGACGTCGGCCTCGGCCAGCCGGCGGGCGACCTCCAGGATGTAGACGTTCATGCCCCCCGCGTCGCCCGTGCCGGGCTGGTGCAGGGGGGAGGTGTGCACGGAGAGGGTGGCGATCCG
The DNA here is from genome assembly GCF_003172935.1 of Micromonospora sicca. Classification (GTDB taxonomy): domain Bacteria; phylum Actinomycetota; class Actinomycetes; order Mycobacteriales; family Micromonosporaceae; genus Micromonospora; species Micromonospora sicca. The sequence goes on from NZ_QGKS01000451.1 coordinate 4,453, forward strand.
GCGCGGCCGGGGCCACGGCAGGGCACCTCGCTGACGACCGACACCGGTGTGCAAATCCGCCACGTCCGCTCCCTCTGCCACGGTTGATGCCGTTCCGCACGACCGGCGCTTCTCGGTCAACCTCCACGCCGGGTGTCATCTTCCCCATCGGGCTTCGGAAATGCGTGTCGCCGGGGCCCCAGGGTGACGGACCTCATCACCGCGGGGCACCACGGGCGGGGGCAGAATGACCGGATGACCTCAGTCGCGATCGTCACCGGGGCGTCCAGCGGGATCGGCGCGGCCACCGCCCGCCGGCTGGCCGCCGAGGGCTTCCACGTGCTCGCCGCCGCGCGGCGTACCGACCGGCTGACCGACCTGGTCGCCGAGATCGCGGCGGCGGGCGGCAGCGCGACCGCGGTGGCCTGCGACGTCACCTCCGACGAGTCGGTGGCCGGGCTGGCCGAGGCGGCCGCCGCCGCGCCCGGGCCGGTCACCCTGCTGGTCAACAACGCCGGCGGGGCGCGCGGCCTCGACCCGGTGGAGTCCGGCTCGGTGGGCGACTGGCAGTGGATGTACGACGTGAACGTGCTCGGCACGCTCCGGGTCACCCAGGCGCTCCTGCCGGCGCTGGCGGCCTCCGGCGCCGGCACCATCGTGATCGTCAGCTCCACCGCCGGCTTCACCGTGTACGAGGGCGGGGGCGGCTACGCCGCCGCGAAGCACGCGCAGACCGCGATCGCGGGCACCCTGCGCCTGGAGCTCAGCGGGCGGCCGGTGCGGGTGATCGAGATCGACCCGGGGATGGTGAAGACCGACGAGTTCGGCCTGGTCCGCTTCGGCGGGGACGCGGACAAGGCCGCCGCGGTCTACGCCGGGGTGGCTGAGCCGCTGGTCGCCGAGGACGTCGCCGACTGCATCGCCTGGTGCGCCACCCGCCCACACCACGTCAACGTGGACCGGCTGGTGGTGCGCCCGCTGGCCCAGGCCGACCAGCACAAGGTGCACCGGGTGACCTGATGAAGCCCTTGGGCGTGGTCACCCGGGGGACGACGAATCCGAACCGGCTCCGGCGGGTCGACAACTGGATCGTCGAGACCTGCGGCGACGCCCTGCGGGCGGCGGCCGACCCGCTGGTGGTCGACCTGGGCTACGGCGCCACGCCGGTCACCGCCGTCGAGCTGCGGGCCCGACTGACGGCCGGGGTCCGCGCCGACGTCCGGGTGGTCGGGCTGGAGATCGATCCGGTACGCGTCGCCGCCGCCCAGCCCGCCGCCGACCCGCCCGGGCTTACCTTCGCCCGGGGCGGCTTCGAACTGGCCGGCCTGCGCCCCGCCCTGGTCCGCGCGTTCAACGTGCTGCGGCAGTACGACGAGGGCGAGGTCGCCGACGCCTGGCGCACGGTCACCGACCGGCTCGCCCCGGGTGGGCTGCTGGTCGAGGGGACCTGCGACGAGCTGGGCCGGCTCGGCAGCTGGGTGCTGCTCGACGCGGACGGCCCCCGCACGCTGACCCTGGCCGCGAAGCTGACCACGCTGACCAGCCCGGCCGAACTCGCCGAGCGGCTGCCCAAGGCACTGATCCACCGCAACGTCCCCGGCGAACGCATCCACGACCTGATCCGCGCCCTCGACGACGCCTGGCGGGCCGCCGCCGGCTACGCCCCCTTCGGCCCCCGCCACCGGTGGCTGGAAACGGTCCGTGCCGTCCGCGCCGCCGGCTGGCC
>NZ_QGKS01000453.1 GCF_003172935.1 Micromonospora sicca
CGCACAACCAGACCAGCCCACCCCCGCCCTGAACGACCTTCCGATCCGGCTCATCCTCGACACATCCGCCATCCTCGCGTTCACCGAGGGCTCGACCGCCGTGGGCGAAGCGATCGCCAAGGTCGCCGACGAGGGCTGCCTCTTCGGGCTACCCGTGATGTGCCTGGCCGAAGCAGCCCGATCAGTCACCGACACCGACCGGCTCGACCTCCTGGTCAACCATCCCGCCGCGGCGGTGCTGACCGTTGACCCCCTCCAGTGGAAAACCCTCGCCACCACCCACCGCGCGGTCGGCCGGCTAGACACCGCGGGCGCCCTACTCGCGGCAGCGGGCAACAACTGCAGGGTTCTGGCCGAACAGCCCGGGCGGTAGCGGGTCTGACCTAGGCAGGCGAACCGTCAGCTCGACGAGTGGCAGGGGTTCGTCCGTTGCCTCGGGCTGCCGCGCAGACCGACGCTGTGGGTCCTCGGCAGCTCCGCCGTGTCGCAGGCTGCCGCGCCTGCTGCCGCCGCGGTCACGCGTCAACTGGCGATCGATTAGGATGGGTGTCCACGGGCTGGTCGCGAACAGCGGCTCCGCGCATTGAATGGAAAGCCATGCGGCAACGGATGCTTGCGACGTCGGTCAGCCTGATCATCGCTTCCACAGCCGGTTGCTCCTCCGACATCGCGAGCGACGCCGGAGCAAAGAACCCGGCTAGCTCCACTCCGACAATCGCCACGCGGGCACCGCACCGCACTCCACCCCAAACCACGAAAGCGGCGGTCCCGTCGCCGGCAACTCAGCTCAGATGGAACGGTCCCTCGAAGGCCGAGCCGGCCTTGCCCCGACTCCCGCCCTTGCCCGAGCCGCGGCCAAGGTCCAATCGCCCTGCCCCGGATGGAGTCGTCTACGGCGGGTCTGCTCGTGTGCGGATTCGGGACGGGTGGAATGGCGACGTCAGATGGGACGTGATGGATCATCGCGTGCAGTGCCAGTGGTACGACCACGCCTTGTACTGGTCGGCCGGCACTCACCTACTCGATGACCGTCCAACCGCAGGCGATGGTGGACTGGCCATACAGGTGGTGGAGGACCATACCAATCCTTTCGATCCCGCCCGCGTTACTGGGCGCAGGCTGGTCCTGACGTTCAAGGACGAACGGGGCAACACGCACAAGGCCATCGCAAGTCACCCGGACGCGAACTACTCCGATAAAGCCTCCCTCATGACGAAGACCAGCCCAGACAAGAGGCAGATCACCGCCAGCGCAGTCATGGTCGCGCACCCCGAGGTCGACTTCAACGACCAACGGATCGCCTGGGTGACCGTCACCGCGACGATCAGCTGCGACGGTCGGCCACCAATGCCAAACGCATAAGGACACGCGGCGCCCTCGCGGCGGTTGAGCGGCCCGTGACCTGACTTCCCTGCGACATCAGCCTGTACAGCGGCCCACCACCAGGCGCCGTCCAGAAAGGACGGCTACGGCACGCTGGCTGTCCGTTCAGCCGGGCGGGACGGCCGGCCTCCCACCTCCCACTGTCCCGTCCGGTCTCTCCCTGCCGATCCGCAACAGTGACCCTGACGCTGCCGGAGGCTCCATGATCGTCGAATCGACCACCCGCACACCGCCGCCCCGCTGGCCAGTCAACAACAGCCGGCCGGCACCAGCCTCGCCCTCCTCGACGCCCGCGTCACCCCTGACGAACTCGCCCGCGTCGTCGCCCTGATCCGCGGCTGACTAGCGCATAGGCCCACCACCGGTTGGTGCGCTGAGTCTCGGTGGGTGGCGGGCGGGGCACGTTCCCTACCCGCGCTCGCGTGGGCACCCTGTGGGAGTTCAGCATCGGCCCCTTCGGTCGAAAATTCTGCACTCGGGACGCCATGCCGCCTCGGCGTAAGTCGCCGCCGAACCCCGGACGGCCCATCGAGGAAAAGATCGACGAGCCGTCCAGACGGAAGGACCCACACGTTCGGCCCGTCATAGATGCGTCTCTACAGGAAGAATTTCCCCTTCCCTTGCGGGCCGCTGCGCCGCCGGCCGCGAGGCGGCGCCCGGGCCGTTCGGGCTTCGTTAGGTAGCCGGGTCAGCCCATCAGGCTGCGGACGACCTCGTCGGTGGTGGCCACCTGGCCGAGTTGCCCCAGCGTTGCCAGGCTCGCCTGGTGCGCGTCGTCGGTCGCAGCCATGCAGGCGTCGGAGACGATCACGATGCGGTACCCGTGGTTGACCGCCTCGTAGGCAGTGCCGGTGACGGAGAGGTTGGTGGCCACACCCGTGAAAAGGATTGTGTCAATGCCCCGGGCGCGCAGGATCGTGTCCAGCTCGGTGCCGAAGAAGCCGGTGAGCCGGACGTGAGTGATGACGACGTCGCCCGCCTGCGGCATGACTTCCTCGATGATCCGGGTCTTCGGGGTGCCTTCGAGGAAGGCCTGCTGCTGGCGGATCATCGCGAAGGCGGGGGTGTTGGGGATGAGGTCCGGGTAGCCGGGTCGGTGGGCGACGCGCGTGTAGACGACGAGGCCACCGCTGGACCGCACCACATCGGCGACCCGAGCCGCGTGCGTCGCGACCCGGTGCCGGGTGACCTGCCCAGCGAAGAACGGGCCGAATATCCCGTCGGGGCTGACGACCTCGTGCTGCCAATGGACGCCCAGGACGGCGGTGCGCGCCCGGTCGATCTCCTGCATTGACCCTCCCGTCACGGGCCGGAGAGCTGTTGCGGCGCCGGCTGGTACCCGCGTCGGCCATTGGCGGCCGGCCCTCTGCCGTAGGCGTCCAGACGCCCCCACCGGCCGGGTATGTCCAGCAGCGCCACGAAGTCGAGATTAGCGGGAAGGGCAGGTCTGATCACCAGATCATCGCCGACCGACCGGAGTCCGAGCATCGTTCTCAGCAGCAGGAGCGGGGCGCCAGCGGACCATGCCTGGGGGCTGCACGCCGTGGGGTAGTTGACGGGATATCTGGTCTCGGCGCGGGCGGTCCCGGCGAACGCCTCGGGCAGCCGGCCGTCGTAAAAGGCCGCGGCGTCCAGGATTCCGGCCGCGATCCGGGCCGCCTCGTCGGGATACCCGTAGCGCCGCAGTCCCCAGGCGATGAACGAGTTGTCGAACGGCCAAATGGTTCCCACGTGATACCCGATCGGGTTGTAGCGGGCCTCGCTGTCGGCCAACGTGCGCACGCCCCAACCGCTGAACAGGGCGGGCGACATGAGATGACGCACCACGGCCGCGGCCTTCTGCACCTCGAGGATGCCGCTCCACAGCAGGTGGCCCATGTTCGACGACATGGCGTCCACCTGGCGGCCGTCGCCGTCGAGGGCGAGCGCCATGTACCCGCCGTCGGCGATCCAGAAGTCCCGGTTGAAGCGCCGCTTGAGGTCGGCGGCCTCCCGCTCCAGCCGGTCGGCGTACGCCGGATCGTTCCAGAACATGCGAGCCAGCCGGGCCGTGCGCAACTTCGCGTCGTACGCATACCCCTGCAGCTCACAGGTGGCACGGGGAAAGGCCGGCAGCCGGCCGTCGCGGTACGAGATGCTGTCCCAGGAGTCCTTCCAGCACTGGTTCTCCAGGCCGTTCTTCGTGTTGCGCCGCTCGTAGGAGATGTAGCCGTTGCCGGTCAGGTCGGCGTAGTCGTTGATCCAGTCGATCGCCGCACGTGCTTCCTGCTCGACCGAGCGCACGAGGTCGGCGTCGCCGGTCCACAGCTCGTACTCATCCAGTAGCACGAGGAACAGGGGAGTGGAGTCTGCGCTGCCGAAGTACGGAGTGTGTGGGGTCTCCTCGAAGATGCTCATCTCGCCGTACCGCATCTCGTGCAGGATCCGGCCGGGTTCCTCCTCCCGGAAGTCGTCGACCCGGCTGCCCTGCCGGAACGCGAGCACTCTCAGGGTGGTGGCGGCGAGTTCGGGTGCGAACGGCAACGCCTGGAGGCTGGTGAAGATGCTGTCCCGACCGAACAGGCTCATGAACCAGGGCAGTCCTGCGGCTGGCACGCTCTTGTCGTCGGCCAGGAACGGGCTGAAGCGCAGCGCGGCCAGGTCGATGAGGCTCTGCCGGTACGTGCTGCGCAGTGGCTCCCAGTCGGACTCCAGACGCGGTGCCTGGTCCAGCCATTCCAGGAGATCGCGGTGCTTGTCCCGGCCCGTTCGCGCCGCTCGCCCTGGGATCGTGAGCCGCTCCAGACCTCTCGGCATCGGAAGGTCCGGCAGGGCGCTGAGTCGGGCAGACCATCGACTGTGGGGTTCGATGTGAACCTTGAGCGTCAAGCCGTCATCGTCCAATTCCGCTGGCGCCGAGGCGGAGATGATGGTTTCCCGTCGGAAGCGCTCCCGTTCGTAGCCGAGCACCAGTCGCCCGTCGTCGACTCGCCGGTAGTGCCGGCCCTGCTTCCTCGTCGCGTCCTTGACCTCGAAGAGGTCCGCGAAGTCGGCGTCCGCCTCGACCCGGAGGGTCAGGTCGACAGGTTGCCGATCGTTGTTGAGGATGGTCAGGTCCTCGTGGAGGCCGGTGTCCAGGGTGTGCCTCCGGCGCACGGCCAGGGTGCTGTTGACGTAGACGTCCTGGCCGCCTGGGACCAAGTAGAACCGGTTCTCGAAGTAGTTCACGTCGTCAATGGAAAGGGTGGTCAGCCGCTCCCCGTTGATTGTCAGCACCCACTTCGACAACAAACGGGTGTCGTGAGCGAAGAGGCCGTGCGGGGCGTCCGGTGACGGAACGATGTCACCCGTCCGATCGCAAACCATGAAGGTGGTTCCGTCGAGGATGCCGACCTGGTTCTCACTCATGGTCACCTCTTCGGCGTCGCGTCTCCTGGGAAGCAGGTGGCGGCGGAAACAGCCTTCGGACGGTCGCGAACAGCCGGGGGCTGCCCTCCACGGTCGCCTCGCCGCGCAGCACGGTGGTCAGGAAGTACGCCTCCCCGCTGGCAATCCGGTCAAACACCGCCCGATCCGCCCGGACGACGGCGTCCCCACCCGTCGCCTGCTCCGACACCGTGATGTCGCCCTTGACGATGGAGACCAGCCAATGGTCGACCTGCCCGTCCTGGCTGATGTCGAACCGGACACTGCCCTCGTGGAGCGCCGTCAGCCGGCGATCGTGCCCCCGGTGCGCGAGGCTGCGGAAGAAATCCTGGGTGACGTCAGCCATCGTGACCCCTCCTCAAAGCCACGATGCCCCTGACACGCGGCCCCCGCCTCACCCTAAAGAGGTGAAGTTCGCCAGCCGGCCTCCCTGCCAGTGTGTTGCCGCCCGTTCCGATCTGCGCTTGCCCCCGGATGGCGCTCGTGCGGTGGACAACCTACTAGCGTGAGACTCGATGGATCCTTCGCAGGCAACGCTGCTCTTTGCCGCCGGTCTCCTCACGGGCGCCTTCAACGCGGCCGCCGGCGGCGGCTCCCTGATCGGATTCTCCGCGCTGATTGCGGCTGCCAGGTAGACGCGTACGGGTCGCCCCTGGCCTCGTTGACGTTGGTGTCAGTGAGGGCGATCAGCTGTGGTGGGTGAGGTCGTTGGGAAAACTCTGGCGGCGGCTGGTGGTCCAGCTGCTGGCCGAGTTGAGCCTGCCTCTGACCCGGCGGGCATCGGATGTCAGCGCAGCCCGGCGAACACGGCACCGACCTCGGCGCGCGCGTCGGCACTGAAGGCGTCCCTCGGTACCGCGACCGCACGTCGGGCCAGGAGGCCCTGGAATAGCCAATACCGGCCCGTCTCCCGCAGCGGCCGCAGGGACTCCCAACGGTGCTGCGTCGTGACGTCGGCCAGGCACACCCTCATCCCCTCGTCGGTCAGCTCGTACCCGATCTCCACGGCCGGCCCGCCAGCCGACAGACGCCGCCAGACGCGCCGCAGCGACAGCTCGAAGGAGAGCGGGGCGGCGACCAGCAGCGCGACGAGCAGCACCGCGCCGGCTGCCGGTGTGAGGAGCAGCGCGCCGACCGCCATCAGGAGGGTGGCTGCCCACACCTTGAGGAGTCGCACCTTGCCGGACACCCACACCAGCTGCCGGTAGGCGGGGTAGTCCAGCGCCGCACGGCCCTCGATGCGCATGTCGTTCTCCTCTGTAATGCGTCCGAGGCGTTCGATGGCGGGCCGCACCCGTCCCCACCGACGCGGCATCATACGG
>NZ_QGKS01000209.1 GCF_003172935.1 Micromonospora sicca
AGCTGGTGCGCCGCACCGCCCAGCACGAGCTGGGTGGCCACCTCGGCGACCAGCGGCGCGGGTGCCCAGGCGAGCGCCCGGGCGGCGGCGCGCAGCGGCTCGGCGAGCGCCGGCGGTGCGTACCGGTAGCCGATCCGCAGGCCCGGGGCGAGGGTCTTGGTGATGCCGGTGAGGTGGACCGTGCGGGGGTGCCACGCGGCGACCGGCGGCGGCCGGTCGGGCAGCAGCGCGCCGAACGGGTCCTCCTCGATCACGGTCAGGTCGTGGCCGGCGGCGACGGCGGCGATCTCCCGGCGGCGCTCGGCCGGCATGGTGACCCCGGTCGGGTTGTGCAGGGTGGGGTGCAGGTGCAGCGTGGCCACCCGGCGTCGGGCGCAGAGCCGGTCGATGGCATCCGGGCGGGCCCCGGCCGCGTCGCTGGGCACGGTCGCCAACTCGATTCGGAGCAGCCGCGCGGCGGCGAGCAGGCCCGGGTTGGTCAGCTCGGTGGTGACCACCACGTGCCGGGGCTGGGCGAGCGCGGCCAGCGCGGCGGCGAGGGCGTGCTGGCCGCCGGCGGTCACCTCGACCTCGTCGGGCGCGGGGCGCCAGCCGCCGTGGGCCATCCACCGGGCGCCGGCGACGCGGTGCCGGACCGCGTCGGCGTCCTCCGCGCCGACCGCGAGGGGGTCGGCGGCGATCCGGTGCAGGATCGGCGCGACCGCCCGGTGGACCGGCCCGTGCCCGGGCGGGTGCACGGCGGCGACGTTGAGCACCGGCGCGGTGGCGGGCGCGGTGCCGGCGGGGGTCGGGGCGACGAACGTCCCCCGGCCGACCTCACCGGTGAGCAGTCCGCGCCGGGCGGCGACCTGGTAGGCGCGGCCGACGGTGGCGATGGTGACGCCGAGCCGCCGGGCCAGCTCCCGCTGCGCCGGCAGCCGGTCCCCGGCGGTGAGCCGGCCGGCGGCGATGTCGGCGCCGATCGCGTCGGCCAGCGCCAGGTAGCGGGGTCCGGCGCCGGACAGCCCCGCGGGCTCCCAGATTGTCACCGTGACATTCTAGCCGCCGCGCGGCCCGGGCAGCGTCGGATTGTCACCGTGACAATCGGGGCCGCCGGACCTTCCGGATACGTCGTCGACGCTGCCCCCATGACCGTCACCACCACCGCCGCCCTGTGGCGGCACGCCACCTTCCGCCGGCTCTGGCTCTCCGACGCGGTGAGCACCCTCGGCACCCACGTGACCACTGTGGCGCTGCCCCTGGCCGCGCTGACCGCGCTCGGCGCCGGGTCGACCGGGGTGGCCGCGCTGACCGCCGCCACCACCCTGCCGTACCTGCTGCTGGGCATCCCGGCCGGCGCGATCGTCGACCGGCTGCCGCGCCGTGCCGTGCTGGTCGGCGCCGACCTGACCCGCGCCCTGCTGCTGGCCAGCGTGCCGCTGGCCTGGGCCGCCGGACTGGTCACCCTCGCCCACCTGATGGCGGTGGCGCTGGTGGCCGGCTGCGCCACGGTGCTGTTCGACGTGGCCTACTTCGCGGCCGTGCCGGCGGTGGCGCCGCCCGGCCGGCTGGCCGACGCCAACGCCCGCCTCGAGGCGACCCGGGCGGTCGGGCAGACCGCCGGCCCCGGCCTCGCCGGCCTCCTCGTCGGCGCGCTCGGCGCGCCGGTCGCCCTCCTCGTCGACGTGGCCAGCTTCGTCGCCTCGGCGCTGTTCCTCGCCGGTACGCCCCGACTGGCCCGCACCGGGCCGCCGGCGCTGGCGGCGTGTGGCGGGACGCCACCGGCGGGGTGCGATTCGTGCTCCGGGACCCGGTGGTCCGGGCGCTGACCCTCTGCTCCGGCCTGACCAACCTCTGGCACGCCGGTTTCCTCGCCATGCTGCTGGTGTACGCGGTCCGCGAGCTGCGCCTGCCGGCCACCACGGTGGGCCTGCTGATCGCCGGCGCGAACGTCGGATACCTGCTCGGCGCGGCGGTCGCCGGCCGGGCCCGGGCGCGCCTGGGCGTCGGACGGGCCATCGCCGCGGCGGCGGTGCTCCAGGCCGGCGCGGCGCTGGTGCTGCTGCCGCACCCGCTCTGGATCGGCGCGGGACTGGCGGTGAGCGCCTTCGCCAGCGGGCTCTACAACGTCAACGCGGTCAGCCTGCGCCAGGCGGCCACCCCCGGCGAGATGCTGTCCCGGATGACCGCTACCAGCCGGTTCTTCATCTGGGGGACGATGCCCCTCGGCGCGGCCCTCGGCGGGGCGCTGACCGGCCTGCTGGGCGCGCCGGCGTACCTCGCGCGGCGGCCTCGGTCGGCATGGCCGGGGCGGCGCTGCTCGTCCGCTGGTCGCCGGTCTGGCGGACCGTCGAGATCCCTGCCCCGGACCGGCCGCCGGGCCCGGCCGATGCCGTTGCCGCCGGGCGGTGAGCGGACCGTTTGTCGTCGCCGGCCGGGGGTAACCGCGTGACCGGCTGCGGCCCTGCGCGGCCGGCGACGACAGGAGGGCGGCGTGCGGTTTCCCCGATTCGTCGAGGCGGTGTCCCGCCGGTCCGAGCTGCCCACCGAGCAGGCCGCCACGATAGCCCGGGCCACCCTGCAGACCCTCGCGGAGCGGGTCACCGGGGACGAGGCGAACGACCTCGCCGCGCAGCTGCCGGACGAGCTGAGCGGCTACCTCACCGCCCCGGCCGGCGAGGGTGGCCCGACCGGAGGCGTCGTCGAGTTCGTGTACCGGGTGGCCCACCGGGCCGGGGTGGACCCGGCGGTCGCCGAGGTGGGGGCGCGGGCGGTGCTGGCCACCCTGCGCGAGGCGGTCACCGTCGGCGAGTTCCACGACCTCGTGGCCCAGCTGCCCAAGGGCTTCGACGCCATGGTCGAACCGATCCCCCGACCGCCGTACGGCGGCTGACGAGGCGGGGCGAACCGTCAGGCCGGGTCGGCGAGGTCGGCGGGGGACGGCTCCTCCGGCTCGGCCACCCAGGCGGAGAAGACCGGCACCCCGTGCCACGGCCCCACCCCGTCCGGCCGTTCGTCCGTGGCGAGCGCCACCACGGCGTACGGGTGGCCGAAGCGCAGCTCGGCGGTCCGGGCCACCCCCTCCGGAGGCAGGCTGACCAGGGCGAACGCGCCGGTCACCGCGGCCGCCTCGAAGCCGTACCGACCGAACCGGGCCATCGCCGCCTGCCGGGCCTCGGCCTGCGCGTCGACGCCCGCCACCGCCCTGATCGCCGCCGGGAAGCCCAGCCCGGGTGCGGTCAGGTCGTGCTCGCTCCGTGCCGACCAGCAGGGCAGCACCGCGGTGTGGCGCTCCTCCCGGCCGTCCCGGGCCCGGGTGCGTACCCGCTCCTCCCGCACGCTCCACAGTGCCGTCTCGCCCAGCGGCAGCTCGAACAGCGACCGCCGGCCCGGCTCCGCCCCGGCCACCGCCGCCGCGCCGAGCCGGTACGCGGCGGCCAGCACATCACCCGGCGCCACGTCGGGCGCAGCCGCCACCGACACCACGGCCAGCCCCGCCCGGCGGCCCTCCGTGGTCGCCGGCTGGGCCGTCGCCACGTGCACGATCACCTCGCCGGCCCGCTCCGTGGCGGCGATCCAGCACCGGTGGCCACGCTCGGGGGCGCGCAGGGCCCGGGTGAGCGAACCGGCCCAGGGGCTGGCCGACCCGAGGGCGGCGGCGGGGGTCAGGTCGAACGGGTCCGCCCAGGAGATCCGGGTGGCCAGCGCGCTCGCCAGGGCCAGCACCACCTGCGACGTGAGCCGCAGCGGAAACCGGTCGATCAGCCCGAGGGTGTGCTCCCGGGCCCAGGCGTCCAGCGCGTCCTGCGTGGGCAGCGGCCCCGTCGTGGTGCGCGGCGGCAGGTCGGCGTACCAGTCGGCGAGCCGGCCGGGGTCGTACCCGACGTGGTGCCAGACGGCGGTCGCGGCGGGCACCAGCGGATGCGGCTCGGCCAGCAGGGCGGCCGCGGTCGCGGCGGCGGCCGACGGGTCCATGCCGAGCACGTCCGCCAGTTCGTCCCGTTCGGCTCCGGTCGCCGCCGATCCGCAGAGCGCCAGCAGCAGCCACGCGCCGAGCGGGGAGGCCACGTGGTGCCCGGGGTCGACGGCGGCGTGCAGGCGTTCGGCGTACCGGGCGAGGGGCTCCTGGAGGCTGGTCATTGCTCCACTCTGCCCACCGCCGGCCGGTTCGGCACGCCCACCGGGCCGGTCAGGACCAGAGTTCGAACGGTTCGTCGATCTCCTCGCCGGCTCGGCGTCCAGCACCACCACCCGCACCGCCCGACGTTCCAGGACCGGCAGGTCCCGCGGCAGTTCCTCGGTCACCGTTTCCTCCCCAGGGTCACGCGGTCGTCGTCCACCCTGCCACGATGGCGGTCATGAGCCAGCTTTTCGGTGAGGTGGCCGGCAGCTACGACGCGGCGCGCCCGGGCTATCCGCCGGAGATCGTCGAGGCGATCCGCGCGTACCACGGCACGGTGCCCGCCCGGTTGGTCGAGGTGGGCGCCGGGACGGGCCGGGCCACCGAGCTCCTGGTCGGGTTGGGCGCGCCGATGACCTGTGTGGAGCCGGACCCGCGGATGGCCGAGCTGCTGGCGGCCCGGTTCCCGACGGTCGAGGTGGTGGTGGCCGCCTTCGAGGAGTGGGCGGCCCCGCCGGGCGGCGTGCCGGCGCTGACCTGCGCGCTGGCCTGGCACTGGCTGGACCCGGCGACCCGCAACCGCCGGGCGTACGACGCGCTCGCCCCGGGCGGCACCCTGGCCGTCTTCGGGCACCGCTACGCGTACGTCCACCCGGCGCAGGCCACCGCGATCCGGGCGGCGTTCGAGTCGGTGGATCCGGCGAACCACGGGGACCGTCCCGACGACTGGTTCCACGCCGACATCGCCGGCAGCGGCCTCTTCGCCGACGTCCGGTCGATGCCCTTCCGCAGTACGGTGCCGCTGACCACGACGGCGTACCAGGCGCTGGTCAGCACGTTCTCGCCCCAGCTGAAGCGGCCGCCCGAGCTGCGCGAGCGGGTGCTGGCGGCGGTCGGCGCCACGGTCGACGGGTTCGGCGGGACGGTGGTGCTGGACCTGCGCACCACCCTGGTCCTGGCCCGCCGCCCGTCCTGACCGGCTCAGTCCGGCTCGCCGAGCACCTGCCTGTGCCGCAGTCGCACGTCGGTGCCCCGGCGCAGGGAGTTGGGGATCTCGGCGATCGTGTCCACCCGGTCCACCAGTTCCCGCAGCCGCGCCGGCGGCGCGTCCCCGTCGACCAGCACGTCGTACGAGATGCCGGTGGAGGTCGGCGGGTCGCCGTCGAAGTCGCCGTGCACGGTCACCTCGACCCGGTGCAGGACGATCCCGGCCGCCCGGGCCTCCCGGAACAGATCGTTGGAGACGCACCCGGCCACCGCCAGGTGGAGCAACTGCCCGCCGTTGAACCCGAGCCCGTCCCCGCCGGCGTCCGCCGGGCGGTCCACCACCAGCGTGCACGCCCCGGCCGAGCCGATCGCCGCCGGCCGGCCGGGCAGGCTGCGCGTCCGCACCTCGAAGGTCATCCCGACCACCTCCGCTTCGACCAGGCCGAGTCAACCATCGATCGGGGGGCGACGCCCTCGCCGGTTCAGTCCGAACTGGCGTCGATCACCCGGGCCACGTCGGGCGGCAGCGGATAGGGGCGTTCGACCGGCAGCAGCGCCGCCGCCCCGGCGTCGTCGCCGGCGGTCAGCCGGTCCCGGGCGCCCGAGCGACCGGGGTGACGTCGGTGAGGCGGACCAGCCACTCGTCGACGTACCGGTGCACCGCCTCGCCGGAGAGCCCCACCTGCAACGAGCGGTGCGGCAGTGGTGCCAGCCGCAGCGAGCGCTCCGGGTCCCACTGGATCCGGACCGGGCTGGCCCGCAGTTGCCGGTTCCATGTTGCGCGGTCGGCGTGCAGCCGGGGCTGACAACTGCTCACTCTCCCGTGATCAAACATACGAATATATGAGTGTTAGTATCGTTCTGTGAAACTTGCCGAGTGGGCGCGCCGTAACGGTGTGCACCCGCAGACCGCGTACCGCTGGTTCCGGGAGGGGACCATGCCGGTGCCCGCTCGGCGTCTGCCGTCCGGCACGATCATGGTGGAGGTGACCGACG
>NZ_QGKS01000454.1 GCF_003172935.1 Micromonospora sicca
CCTCGGTTCTGCCCCTGTCGCTGCGCCGGCTGCTCACCCCGGCCCAGGACGGCCGCCTCACCGCGGCCCCGGCCCCCGCCCGGGACCCGCAACCCGCCGCCCTCTGACGCCGCCCGGCGGGCTGGCGGGCACGGCGGGCCGCGGGCTGGCGGGCTGGCGGGCTGGCGGGCGCGGCTTGCGGGAAAGTGGTGTATCGGCGGCACGTGAGACCGCAGGTTCCCGGACGCTGCGTTGATCTTGACGCGGGACGTGCGTGGGGCGGGCAGGGCGGGAATGCGAACGGGCCCCGGAGCGGATGCTCCGAGGCCCGTCGGCGTGCGGGCCTGCCGTCAGGCGGCGGGCACCTCGGTGGTGGTCTGGATCCGGTTCAGCGCCGGCGCGGAGACCGGCGACTGCGCGGTCAGGTACGCCACGAACGCGTCCAGGTCGATCATGCCGGTGACCAGGTTCGTGCCGCCGGTGAGGACGCTGAACCCGTCGCCGCCGCCGGCGAGGAAGTTGTTCACCGTGACCCGGTAGGTCGCGGCGTCGGTGACCGGGGCACCGTCGATGGTGAGGCTGCCCCGGACCACCCGGCTGCCACTGCACGGCGCGCCGGCCGCGGCGGTGGTCCCGTTCGGGTCGACCACGTAGTGCACGGTCGAGGAGGCGTACAGCACGCGGGCGACCGTGAACTGCTGCTCCAGCATGCAGTAGAGCTGCGCCCCGGTGAGGTCCAGCGTCACCAGGTTGTTGGCGAACGGCTGCACCGTGAACGCCTCGGCGTAGGTGACCGGGCCGGCGTCGAGGTCGGCGCGGACACCACCGGGGTTCATGAACGCGGCGACCGCGTTCTGCTCGTTGTCGGTGGCGGCGAGCTGGGCGTCGGCGATCAGGTTGCCCAGCGGCGACTCACCGGTCTGGTACGTCGGCTTGCCGTTGGCGTCGACGCCGGTCTGGTACAGGTTCTCCTGCGTCTTGGTAATCGCCGCGGTGGTCTCGCCGACCACCTTGTCGGCGACCGGGCCGAGCGCGGTCTTGTACCGGTTGATCAGCTCGGTGCTCGCCGGGTCCTTCGGGACGTCCCGGGTGACCACGACGTTGTTCGCCTTGGCGGTGATCACGTCGCCGGACTTCCGGTCGATCTGCAGGTCGATGTCGGTGACCAGGCGGCCGAACGAGCTGGCGCTGGTGACCAGCTTGCCGTTGATGTTGCAGTTGTACGCGGCGTGGGTGTGCCCGCTGACGATCACGTCGATCGACGGGTCCATCCGGTTGGCGATGTCGACGATCGGCCCGCTGAAGCCGGTGCAGTCGTTGATCCCGCCGCCGTTCTGCACGCCGCCCTCGTGCAGCAGCACGACGATGGCCTGCACGCCCTGGGCGCGCAGGATGCGGGCGTACTTGTTGGCGATCTCCGCCTCGTCGGCGAAGGTGAGGCCGGCGACGCCCTGCTGGCTGACGATCTGCGGGGTGCCCTCCAGGGTCATCCCGATGAAGCCGACCTTGACGCCGTCGACCTTCTTGATGCCGTACGGCGGCAGCAGCGGCTGCCCGGTGGCGGTGGTGAAGGCGTTGGCGGAGAGGTACTGGAACTTCGCGCCCTCGAACGGGGTGCCGTCGGCGCAGCCGTCCACCGGGTGGCAGCCGCCGTTCTGCATCCGGAGCAGCTCGCTGGCGCCCTCGTCGAACTCGTGGTTGCCGACGCTGGTGAACTCGAGCCCGGCGAGGTTCATCTCCTCGACGGTGGGCTCGTCGTGGAAGGCCGCGGAGAGCAGCGGGGAGGCGCCGATCAGGTCACCGGCGGCGACCGTGATGGTGCGCTCCCGCTCCTCCTCGGTGGTGCCACGCAGCTTGGCGAGCTGGGTGGCCAGGTATTCCGCGCCACCCGCCGGCTTGCCCTCGATGGTGCCGCTGGAGCCGGTCGGCGGCTCCAGGTTGCCGTGGAAGTCGTTGATGGCGAGCAGCTTGACGTCGACCGGCTTGGGGCCGGCCTCGGCCTGGTTGGGGTTGACGGCGACCGTGCCGAGCGCGGTCGCGGCGAGCGCGACCAGGCCGACGGCGGCCCGGCGCATCCCGGGGACGGACATGGAACTCCTCGTGAGAATCGGCGCGTGACGGTCCGGACGATGGTTCGCCCGGCGACCCTGATCCGTGCCGTGGCAGGGGTCGATGGCGGGTGACGGCGGTCGGGGATGCCGCACCGCCGGGGCAAGCTTGCCATCCGACACGCGATCGGTCGACCAGGGCAGCACAACAGAGCCACGGATATGGGTGACGACCTGTACCGGTCTGCCCGACGAGTCCGACATGACCGGCAGATGAATTCCTTCAGGACCGCCCGCTGTCGGGGGGCTGGGCTAGAAATTAGTCATGACTCCCGACGGGACCTGGACGGTGGGCTCGGTCCGGTCCGCCGACGGCACCACGATCGCGTACGAGACCGCCGGCGAGGGGCCGCCGATCATCCTGGTCGGTGGCGCCTTCAACGACCGGTCGACCACCCGCGCGCTGGCAGACGCGCTGGCCGCCGACTTCTCGGTGTACGGCTTCGACCGCCGGGGCCGGGGCGGCAGCGGCGACACCGCGCCGTACGCCGTGCAGCGCGAGATCGAGGACGTGGCGGCGCTGATCGAGGCGGCCGGCGGCACGGCGTACGTCTACGGCCTCTCCTCCGGCGCGATCCTCGCCGCGTACGCGGCGGCCGAGGGGCTGCCGGTGACCGGGTTGGCGCTCTTCGAGCCCCCGTTCCGGTCCGGCCCGCACGGCGGCAGCAAACCCGGACTGGCCGGGCGGCTGACCGAGCTGGTGTCGGCCGACCGGCGCGGGGACGCGGTCGCGCTCTTCCTGACCGACGCGGTGGGGGTGCCCGCCGAGGCCGTGGCCGGGATGCGCGGGATGCCGGAGTGGTCCTGGATGGAGGGCCTGGCACACACCCTCGCGTACGACAGCACGGTGACCGGTGACGGCGCGCTGCCCGCCGCCCGGCTCGCGGCGATCGCCGTCCCGACCGTCGTCCTGGACAGCACCGGCAGTCCGGACTGGCTGCGTGACGCCGCCGCCGCGACGGCCGGGGCGATTCCCCGCGCCACCCACCTCAGCCTGGCCGGCAGCTTCCACGAGGTGCCGCCGGAGGTGCTGGCCCCGGCGCTACGCGAGGCCCTGCTCGGCTGAGTGGGTCAGGCCTCCGGCCCGGGCTCCCCGCGCTCCCCCGCGGCCGGCCCGTCGCCGGAGGACTCCCGGCCCCGGTGCGGGCCCGGGAGGGGTCCGTTCTCGCCGATCGCGCCGGCCACGCCCAGCACCACCCCGGCCAGCACGAGCAGCCCGCCCACCAGCAGGACCCAGGTCTGCACCTCCGTGAACGCGGCGTTCTCCGCCTCGACGTCGTACCGGGGGCGGCCCGGCCGCGCGACCGCGAGCACGCCACAGAGGCAGAACAGGGTGCCGAGCACCAGGATCGCCCCGGCGATCCGAGCCAGTCGCCATCGGGACATCGCGCCATCCTCGCAGCGGGCCGGCCGGATCGGCGGGCCGTGCGGGCGGCGCCGCTACGCGACGTACCAGAGTTGGTCCGACGAATCAGAACCAGCAGGTCTGCCCGGCGGCGTGGCTGACCTGGACGGTGTGCGTGACGCAGCCGCCGTCGGCCACCCGGTGCAGCAGGAACGCGGTCGGCTCGGCGACCAGCCCGATCTGCTCGTCGTCGCTCATCGTCAGCGAGGCCTGCACCCAGGTGCTCGGCGCGGTGGTGAGCACCGTGCCGGCGAAGCCGGCGGTGACCGCGCGGTGCAGGTGACCGGCGGTGACGCGTACGACATGGGGATGCCGGCCGATCACCTCGGCGAGCGCGTCGGAGTCGGCGAGCCGGATGGCGTCGGCGGCCGGGACGCCGACGGCGACCGGCGGATGGTGCAGGCACACGACGGCCGGCACCTCCGGCCGGCCGGCCAGCAGCCCGTCGAGCCAGGCCAACTGGTCGTCGCCGAGCCGCCCACCGCTGCCGCCCGGGGCGAGCGAGTCCAGCACCACCAGGGTCCCGTCCGGGTGGTCGACGTGGTAGTACGCCGAGAAGCCGCCACCCAGGTAGGGCGTGCCGCCGAAGGTGTCCAGCAGCGACTCCCGGTCGTCGTGGTTGCCGGTGGCGAGGTGCACCGGCAGTGGGAAGCGGCCGATGATCTCGCGGAGCGCGACGTACTCGTCGGTGCGGCCGTTGTTGACCAGGTCGCCGGTGATCACCACGCAGTCCGGCCGGGGTCGCAGCGCCAGCACCCGGCCGAGGGCGCGGTGCAGCCCGGCGGCCTGTTCGGCGGCGAGCGGGCCGGTGGTCACATGCGGGTCGCTGAGCTGGGCGATGAGCATCGACGCCTCCTCGGGACCGGGACCCTCACGCTATCGCCGACCACCCCCGCCGCGCGGCCCCGCCGTCCCCACAGGCCGCGTCCACAGCCTGTGGATAGCACATGTGTACGAAGGTCGCGCCACCCGTCGCTGGGTACCCTTGATCGCGCCCCCGGCGCCGGCCCGGGCCTCCCACCAGGAACGACGTGGATCACGAGCGAGTCATCCGAGACGTCACGGTCCGCCTTCCGATGGCGTCGACCGCCCTGGAGGCGTGCCAGTGGACCGTCGCCGCGCTCGCCCGGCACACTCCGGCCACCATCTCGATCCTGCTCCAGGTCCACGACCGGCTTCGCTGCGTCGCGGCCACCGGCGCCTGGCAGGTCTTCTCCACCGTGCCGCCGAAGACGGGCATCGTCGGGCGGGTGTACGCCTCCGGCGAGCCCGCCACCGTCGCGGACGTCACCACCGACCCCGACTACCTCCCGGTACGCCCCGACGTGACCACCGAGCTCTGCGTACCGGTGCTGGACCCGGCGGGGCGGCCGATCGGCGTGCTCGACCTGCAGTGGGGCGACCCGGTCGAGCTGGGCCCGTGGCGGGAGACCGCGGAGCGGCTCGCCGCCCGGCTGGGCGCCCGGATCACGGCGCTCGGCGGGCCGCCGGCCGAGAGCCGCAGCGAGAAGCTGCTCCGGCACGCCGCCGCGATGACCTCCGCCCCCACCGACTGGGACCTGATGACCGCCGCGATCACCGCGGCCCGGGACGTCTCGACCCTCTCCGCCGCCGTACTGGTCCTCGCCGGCCGGCGCGGCGCCCGGCTCGGCGCGCCGACCAGCGCTCCCGGGGAGTTGGAGGCGCGGATCCGCGCCGAGCTGACCGAAGCCGGCGCGGTCCCGCTCGGCCGGCTGATCGCCCGGGCCCACCGGCACGGCGCGGCGTACACGCTGGGCGAGGCCGGGCACCCGCCGACCGACGACTATCTGCCGCTCTCCCGGGCCGGGGCGCGCACCCTGGTGGCGGTGCCGGTCGGGCCGCCGGACTCCGGCGGGGTGCTGCTGGTCGCCGACGAGCGGCTGCTCCGGCCCGACCCGACCACGGTCAACCTGATGGAGCTGCTGGCCGGGCAGGCGTGGACCTGCCTGGACCGGCTCCGCACCCTGGCCCGGCTGCGCGAACAGGCCAGCTCGGACCCGCTCACCGGGCTGCGGCACACCGGGCCGTTCGGGCAGCGGATCGCGACCGCCACCCCGGGGCGTACCGCCCTGCTGGCGATCGACGTGGACGGCTTCAAGGACGTCAACGACACGTACGGCCACCAGGCCGGTGACCGGCTGCTGGTCGGGCTGGCCCGGGCGCTGGAGGAGGCGCTGCGGCACGGCGACGAGCTGTACCGGATCGGCGGTGACGAGTTCGTCGCGGTGATCGAGGTGAACCGCCCCGAGGAGGCGGTCCGGATCGCCGAGCGCCTCACCGAGGCGGCCCGCCGGACCGGCCGCACCATCAGCGTCGGCGTCGCCCTGCCCCGACCGGGCGAATCCGCCGAGCTCACCCTCCGCCGCGCCGACCAGGCCCTCTACGCCGTCAAGCGCCACGGCCGCGACGGCGTCCGCCTCGCCGCCGCCTAACTCCCGACTCCCCGCTCCCCGCTCCCGCTCCCCGGCGATCTTGCACTTTGGGCCCACGTCTTGCGCCATTCGCGCCATTCGGCCGGGCACAAACTGCAAGATCGCGGGGAGGGGGGAGTGAGGAGAGGGAGGG
>NZ_QGKS01000377.1 GCF_003172935.1 Micromonospora sicca
GGCGGCGGACCGCCCGGCGTCCTGGCCGACCGACGGGCGGGACGGCGGGGTGCCGGACCCCCGGGCCGGCGGCCCGGACCTGATCCAGATCGGCAACGAGTGCGGCCTGCTGCCCGCCCCCGTGGTGCTGGCCAACCGGCCGGTGGGCTACCGGTACGACCGACAGGACCCGACCGTGCTCAACGTGGACACCCACACGCTGCTGCTCGCCGGGGGCGAGCAGCAGCGTGTGGGTGTCCACGTTGAGCACGGTCGGGTCCTGCCGGTCGTACCGGTAGCCCACCGGCCGGTTGGCCAGCACCACGGGGGCGGGCAGCAGGCCGCACTCGTTGCCGATCTGGATCAGGTCCGGGCCGGCGGCCCGGGGGTCCGGCACCCCGCCGTCCCGCCCGTCGGTCGGCCAGGACGCCGGGCGGTCCGCCGCCCGGACCGCGTCGACCATCGGCACCTCGCCGGCGTCCGGGTCGGCCGGGCCGCCGTCGTCCGGCCACAGCGGACCGTCCGAGCGGGCCTGGTAGAGCTGGAGGTTGAGGCTGCGGTCGGCGCAGGCGTTGAGGATCCGGAACCGGTACGCCCTCGGCTCCACGGTCAGGTACGGGTAGGCCGCGCCGTTGACCAGCATGGTGTCCCCGTACGCCGCGGGAACGGCCGACGGGTGCGGTACGCCCGGCGTCAGCGGCGGCTCGTCCGGTTCGGCGACCGGGTCGTGGTGCGGGTTCGGCACCGGGGCGACCCACGGGCTGCCGCCGCCGTCGGGGTCGTGCGTCCACGGCCCGTAGTCCCAGCGGCCGGTCGGGTTCCGCCCGTCCGCGCGGTACGGGTTCTGCCGGGGCTGGTAGACGTGCGGGTGCCAGAGGTTGCCCTTGGCGCCCCAGCGGTCCCGGTCCCAGGTCGGGTCCTGCGCGGCGAGCTGGTCGTCGTCCGGCACGAAGGTCTTGTCCTGGATCACCAGCGGCAGCTCGTCGGCCGGGAGCACGCCGTCGGCGACGAGTCGTTCCTCCGCCGGGTCGGTGAGCAGGTAGAGCGCCAGCTGTCCGGAGTAGACGGTGAGTCGGGACAGCCCGAGGGCGTTGTCGTGCAGCCACATCAGCCGGCCGCTCTGCTCGTTCGGGAAGTAGAGCGTGCTGGCGCCGGCACCCGGCGGCGGCATGTCCGGCACCGGCGTCACCCCCACCCCGGTCGGGTACGGGGTGATCTCGCCCGCCGGGGTGACCCACCGCCACGGGTTGCCCGCGCTGATCCAGGCCGTCTGCGCGCCGGCCAGGTGCGGCGCGGCCCGGTTCTGCGGGTACGGCGCCGGCCCGTCCAGCGGACCCACGCTCGCCCCGTCGACCGTCTCGTCAACCGGCAGGAAGAGCTCCCCGGACCGGCCGGTGGGGAGCAGGTTGATGAACTTGATCCGGACCGGCCGGCCGCGCCTGGCCCTGATCAGCGGGCCGAGGTGCCAGGGCCGGTCCGGTGGGGCCACCGTGTTGTGCCCGGACGGGTCGGTGCCGAGGTTGAGCTGGCGGTAGCCGCGCAACCGGGTGGCCGGCAGGTCCCGGTGCAGCCGCTGGGCGTACTCCTGCAAACCGATCTCGTAGTAGTCGCAGCCCGGCCAGGTGATGGTGTCCGGCACCGCCACCGGCAGGTGGGCGCCCAGGCCGTTGCGGCCCAGCGGCCCGGGCAGGGGGAGCGCGTCGACGAACTTGCGGATGCCGGTTCCGGGTACCGGCCGGCCGTGCCGGTCCACGACCGGCAGCGGGCTGCCGGCGAAGTTCGGCACCGGGCCGAAGCAGTGCGGCACGGCGGCCGGGTCGAGGCTGGCCGGCGCCGGCTCGGCCGGCTCGGCGGCCCGGGCGGCGGGCACGGTCGGGGCGTGCTCCTCGCCGATGCGGACCGCCCGGTCCGCCCAGCTCGGCCGCAGTCTGCGGAACAGGGCCATGGCTCTCCCCCGGATCTCCGACGCGCCGGCCGTCACTCCGGCGTGACGGGCGGACGCGCTGCTGACGATCGGTGAGCACTCCACCGCAGCATGCGACGCGAACGCCGGGGGAGGGAAGTACCCAATCGTCCGTATCTCGGGGATCTTGACCGGTTCGTGGAAGTTCTACGGCGCGGAGCGGTCCGGCTGGCAGACCGGGCACCAGTAGGTGACCCGCTCGCCCAACTCCTCCTTGCGGATCGCGGTGCCGCAGCGGCGGCACGGCTGGGCCCGGCGACCGTACACGTAGCTGGTCTGCCCGCGGTGCAGTGAGCCGGTGGTGCTCTGCGTCCACCGCCCCCGGTTGGCGGCCAGTAGCCGCTGCGCCAGGGCGACCGTGCCGGTCAGGTCCGGCACCGCGCCGACCGGCGTCCACGGGGAGACACCGCGCAGGAAGAGCACCTCGCACTTGTAGAGATTGCCGACGCCGGCCAGGTTCCGCTGGTCGAGCAGCGCCTCGCCGATGGTGGCGTCCGGCTGCGCGGCCAGCCGGCGGACCGCCTCGGCCGGGTCCCAGTCCGGGCCGAGCAGGTCCGGCCCGAGGTGACCGACCAGCGACTCCTCCTGGTCGGTCGGGATCAACGCCAGCTCGTGCAGGTGGTATCCGACCGCGACCGCCCCGGCGGAGCGGAGCACCACCCGGATCAGGTGCGCCGGCCGGGCCGCCCACCGCTCGCCCGGCGCGTACGCCCGCCAGGCGCCGTCCATCCGCAGGTGGGAGTGCAGCGTCCAGTCCCGCCCCCCGCCGGACGTGCCGCCCGCCGCCGTGCCGTCGGCTCCGGAGGTGCCGCCGGCGCCGGGCGTACCGCCGCTTCCGGGCGTCGCACCGGGGGCGGGCGTGCCGGCCGGAGCGGTGAGCCGGAGCAGCAGATGCTTGCCTCGGCTGGCCGACTCGCGGACGGTCCAGCCGGTCAGGTCGGTCCCGGCGAGCTGCGGCACCCGGAAGTCGGAGCCGGTGAGCCGGACGCCGGCCAACGCCCGTTGCAGGACGCGGGCGGTGTTCCAGACGGTGTCACCTTCGGGCACCTGTCCATCATCCCTCGCCCGCGCGGGGTCAGGGCCGCTCGTCCGGGCGGGCCGCGCGGACCATGTCCTGGTAGCGCGGGTGGCTGGCGCCGTAGACGGCGAAGTTCAGCCGGGCGTGGGTGAGGCTCAGGTCGCCGTTGGCGCCGCCGCGCACCACGTCGGCGTCCACGTCCGACTGGCCGTCGTCCGTCCAGAAGCAGACCGGGCAGGTGCCACCGCCGGTCCGGGACGCGCAACACGGACAGCCGACCGGAACCCAGTACTCACCCACCGGAGCAGCATTCCACACTCGAGGTCGGCCGGGGAGGTGTGATCACTGGTCGGTCACCGCCAGGACGTCCCCGGGGCGTACGGCGAGTAGTTCGACCGCCCGACCGTCGCGTACCGCCACCGCCACCAGGCCGGCGGAGTCGACGTGGACGACCAGGTCGCCGACCGCGGCGTCGCCGAACGTCCGCCCGCGTACCGCCGGTCTGCCGCCCACCCGGATCCGCTCGGGGAGTTGGTCCAGCAGCCCGCCGGGGGCGGCGAGCTGGACGTTGCCGAAGTGGTCCACGGCGAGCACCTCGGCGGCGAACCCCGCGCCGGTCCGCCGGACCACCGGCGCCGGCAGCCGGACCAGCGTCGCCGGATCCACCGCCGGGCCGGCCCCGGCCAGCGGCGCGCCGAGCGCGAGCCGGGCGGCGACCGGGGCGAAGACGTCCCGCCCGTGGAAGGTGCGGGAGACCCGGGGTGCCAGCCACTCCGGGTTGGTCAGCTCGACCGCGCCGGTGATCCCGCCGAGGGCGTCGGCGGCGTCGAGCAGCAGTCCGTTGTCCGGACCGACCAGCAGCCCGCCCGGGGCGGCCAGGGCGACGCTCCGCCGGTCGGTGCCGACGCCGGGGTCGACCACCGCCACGTGCACCCCGGCCGGCAGGTACGGCACGGTCTGGGCGAGCACCGTCGCGCCCCGGCGCACGTCCCCGGGCGGCACCAGGTGGGTCACGTCGATCACCCGGGCGGCCGGGGCGATCCGGGCGACGATTCCGTGGCACGCCGCCACGAACCCGTCGGCGAGGCCGTAGTCGGTGGTCAGCGAGACCCAGGGCGTCCCGGTCACCGATTCGTCCCGGTGCGTCGCCGTTCCAGCACCAGCCCGTCGTGCAGCGGGATGTCGTCCGCGCCGGCGTACGGGATGGTGGGCTTCACCTGCCGGGCCCGGTCGACCGCGCCCGCGTGGACCGCCACGAGCCGCAGCCCGCGCCGCTGGTGGAAGCGGGCCAGGCTCACCACCTCCAGCCCGCCGTCGGCGAGCCGGTGCGCCAGCGCCCCGGCGAAGCCGCCCGCCCCGTCCACCGCCACCAGCGTCGGCAGGGTACGCAGGTGGTAGCGGGTGTCCTGGACCACCACGTACGCGCCACCCCACTCCCGCCGGTGCAGGCCGCCACGTCGTCGTGGTCGTGCGGCGTCGCCGGTCGTACCTCGATCGTGCCCATCCCACCGTCCCGTGCCGCACTGCCGGCCGGATCACCCTACCCAGCACCGGCGGCCGGGCCGGCGCCCGCCGCGCCTGCAACCGGGCCGCGCCGTGGGCCGGGTCAGCCGCGCAGCCGCAGGCCACGGGGGGTGGCCCGGAAGCCGGCGGCGGTCAGCGCGTCGCGGAGCGGCGAGGAGTGCACGGCCTCGCCGTCGGCCCGCTCCACCGACATCGCGCCGAGCGCTCCGGAGTGCACGGCGTCGGCGAGCGCCTTGCCGGCCACGGCGAGCGTGTCGGTGTCGTCGGTGAAGGAGAGGATCGTCCGCCCGCCGCGCTCGACGTAGAGCACCAGGTCGCCGCCGACCAGCACCACCAGCGCGCCCGCCTTGCGCCCGGCCCGGTGCCCGGTGGCCGGGGCCGCGCCGTCACCCGAGTCGACCACCCGCTCCGGCCAGGGCAGCGCCGCGCCGTACGGGTTGGCCGGGTCGGTGGCGGCGAGCACCAGCGTCGGCCCGCCGCGGCCCCGGCCGCCGTCGGCCGGGTCGGCCAGGGCGCGGATCCGGTCCACCGCGCCGGGGACGGCGAACTGGGCGGCACCCAGCCCCTCGACGAAGTAGCCCCGGCGGGCCGCCCCGCGCTCCTCCAACGCCGACAGCACCGGGTAGACCGCGGCGAAGCCGCCGACCACCTGTTCGGCCAGCACCGCCCCCCGGGTGACCACGCCGTGCCGTTCGAGCAGCAGGTCGGCGAGGGCGGCGGCCCGGCGGGTCGGGTCAAGGTCCCGCTCGGGCAGCCGCGACCAGCGCCCGGCCACCGTCGGCGGGCCGCTGCGGCTGGGCAGCGCCACCCGGCCGGGGCGGCGGTAGCGGGTGCGCGGCGCGGACGGGCGGGACCGGTGCGCGCCCCCGCCGCCGAGCGCCGCCCGCAGCGGGGCGAGCGTGTCGTTGGTGAGGTGACCGGCCCAGACCAGGTCCCAGACGGCGGCGGCCAGCGCCGCGTCGTCGGTGGCGCCGACCCGGTCCGACAGGGACCGGAAGAAGAGCGCCTGGCCGTCGGCGAGCGCGTCGAGCACCGCGTCGTGCAGCGGCGTGCGGGTGAGCGCCTCGTCGGGCGGCGGGAGCAGCAACGGCGCGGCGTCGGCGTACGCCAGGGTGATCCAGCCGTCGCCGCCGGAGATCGCCCCGGACCCGGCCCAGACCACCTCGCCGCTGGCACAGAGCTCGTCGAGCTGGGCGGGGGAGTAGTCGGCGACCCGGGCGGGCAGCACCAGGCGTTCCAGCGCGGACGCCGGCACCGCCGCGCCCTGCAACTGCTCGACCGCGGCGGCGAGCGCCTCCACGCCCCGCGCCGACGAGCCGACCTGCTGCCAGCGGGGCAGGAACGCCGCGAGGGCCCGGGGCGGCACCGGCTCGCCACCACCGGTCGGGTGGTCTCCGGGGAGTTCGCCCCGGACAGCGTCGGCACCCAGTGGTGCGACGCGGAGGTGCTGCGGCTGCTCCACCACGAACACCCCGAGCTCGAACCGGGCGGCGCAGGTGGCCGCCGCGAACGGGCCGTGGGTGCGGGCGTACCGGGCCACCAGGTCGCCGAGCGGGTCC
>NZ_QGKS01000355.1 GCF_003172935.1 Micromonospora sicca
GGACCGGCCGTGCCGGGCAGCCGGCCCGGCCGGTCCTGGGCCGCCGCGCCGGCGGCCCAGAGCGCCTGCCGCCGGGTCAGCCCGAAACAGGCGAAGGCGTCCGCGGTGGCCAGCGCCTCCAGCTGCGCGGCGGTGAGACCGACCCGACGGGCCAGGTCCGGCATGTCCCGGTACGGCCCGCCGGCCGCCCGCTCCGCCTCGATCCGCTCGGCCACGTCGTCACCGAGGGTGCGTACGCTGCCCAGCCCGAGCCGGACCGCCGGGCCGCCCAACCCCCAGGCGTGCGGCGGCTCCCCCGGCTGGCTGCCCCACCGGGTCTCCGGCGCCGACTCCAGCACGGCCTTCGCCCCGCTGGCGTTGATGTCCGGGCGGCGTACCTCGACGCCGTGCCGGCGGGCGTCATCCACCAGGGTCTGCGGCGAGTAGAAGCCCATCGGCTGGGCGTTGAGCAGGGCGGCCAGGAACGGGGCCGGGTGGTAGCGCTTGAGCCAGGAGCTGGCGTAGACCAGGTAGGCGAAGCTCATCGCGTGGCTCTCCGGGAAGCCGTAGCTGGCGAACGCGGTGAGCTTGCGGTAGACGTCGTCGGCCAGCTCGCCGGTGATGCCCCGCTCGGCCATCCCGGCGTACAGCCGGTCGGCGATCTGCGCCATCCGCTCCACCGAGCGCTTGGCCCCCATCGCCCGGCGCAACTGGTCGGCGCCGGCCGCGTCGAAGCCGGCCAGGTCGATGGCGAGCTGCATCAACTGCTCCTGGAACAGCGGCACGCCCAGGGTCTTCTCCAGCGCGTTGCGCATCAGCGGGTGCGCGTACGTCACCGGCTCCTGGCCGTTCTTGCGCCGGATGTACGGGTGCACCGAGCCGCCCTGGATCGGGCCGGGACGGATCAGCGCCACCTCGACCACCAGGTCGTAGAAGCAGCGCGGCTTGAGCCGGGGCAGGGTGGCCATCTGGGCGCGGCTCTCCACCTGGAACACCCCGACCGAGTCGGCCCGGCAGAGCATGTCGTAGACCTCGGGGTCGTCGAGGGTCATGTCGCCCAGGTCGAGGGTCGTCCCGATCATGTCGTAGCCGTAGTGCAGCGCGGAGAGCATGCCGAGGCCGAGCAGGTCGAACTTGACCAGCCCGACCGCCGCGCAGTCGTCCTTGTCCCACTGGAGCACGCTGCGCCCGGGCATCCGGCCCCACTCCACCGGGCAGACCTCGATCACCGGCCGGTCGCAGATCACCATGCCGCCGGAGTGGATGCCCAGGTGCCGGGGGAAGGTCTGCAACTCGTTGGCGTACGCGACCACCTGCTCGGGGATGTCCTCGACGTCCACCGAGGCGACCGAGCCCCAGCGGTCGATCTGCTTGCTCCAGGCGTCCTGCTGGCCGGGCGAGAAGCCGAACGCCTTGGCCACGTCCCGCACCGCCGACCGCGGCCGGTACGAGATGACGTTGGCCACCTGGGCGGTGTGCTCCCGGCCGTACCGGGCGTAGACGTGCTGGATCACCTCCTCCCGGCGGTCGGACTCGATGTCCACGTCGATGTCGGGTGGGCCGTCCCGCTCGGGGGCGAGGAAACGCTCGAAGAGCAGCCGGTGCCGGACGGCGTCCACGTTGGTGATCCGCAGCGCGTAGCAGACCGCCGAGTTCGCCGCCGAGCCCCGGCCCTGGCAGTAGATGTCCTGCGCGCGGCAGAACGCGACGATGTCGTAGACCACCAGGAAGTAGCCGGGGAAGCCGAGGTCGTCGATCATCCGCAGCTCGTGCTCCAGCTGCGCGTACGCCTCGGGGTGCGCCTCGCGCGGGCCGTACCGCTCCCGGGCTCCCTGCTCGGTCAGGTGGCGCAGCCAGCTCATCTCGGTGTGCCCCGGCGGCACCGGGTACGCCGGCAGCCGCGGCGCGACCAGTTGCAGGTCGAAGGCGAGTTCCGCGCCGAACTCGGCGGCCCGTTCCACCGCCCCCGGGTACGCGCCGAACCGGGCCGCCATCTCCGCGCCGCTGCGCAGATGGGCGGTGGCGGCGGCGGGCAGCCAGCCGTCGATCTCGTCGAGGCTGCGCCGGGCCCGCACCGCGGCCACGGTGGTGGCCAGCCGCCGCCGGCCCGGGGTGGCGTAGTGCACGTTGTTGGTGGCCACCGTGGGCAGCCCGGCGGCGGCGGCCAGCTCGGCGAGGGCGTCGTTGCGGTCGGCGTCGACCGGGTGGCCGTGGTCGGTCAGCTCCACCGCCACCGTCTCCGCGCCGAAGAGCGCGGTGAGCCGGTCCAGCTCCCGGGCCGCCGCGTCCACGCCCTCGGTGAGCAGCGCGCCCGGCACGTGCCCCTTGCGGCAGCCGGTGAGCACCAGCACGTGGTCGCGCAGCTCGGCGGCGACCTCCTCCAGCTCGCCGTAGACCGGGCGGCCCTTCTCCCCGCCGCGCAGCTGGGCGCGGGAGATGGTGGCGGCCAGCCGGGCGTACCCCTCGTGGCCGTGGGCGAGCACCAGCAGGTGCCGGCCGAGCGGGTCGGGTTCGCCGTTCTGCGGGCCGGGCAGCCCGAGGGAGAGTTCGGCGCCGAAGATGGTGGGCAGGTGCAGCGCGCGGGCCGCCTCGGCGAAGCGAACCACCCCGTAGAAGCCGTCGTGGTCGGTGACGGCGAGCGCGGTGAGCCCCAGCCGGGCGGCCTCCTCGGCCAGCTCCTCCGGGTGGCTGGCCCCGTCGAGGAAGCTGAAGTTGCTGTGCGCGTGCAGCTCGGCGTAGGGCACCGCGCCGTCCGGCCGGGGCAGCTCGGGCGCCTCGTAGTGCTGCCGCTTGCGGCTCCAGGCCGGGGAGTCCCCGCCGTCGGCGTCCACGGCGAGGGGATCCACCACGTGCAGGTGCCGCTCGTCCCGTGGCCGTCCGCCCCGTGGCCGCCCGCCGTCGCCCGACCGGCCGCCACCGGACCGGCCGTCGCCGGGTCGCCCGGAGAGCACGCGTTCCAGCTCGGACCAGGGCAGGTTGGGATTGTGGAAGCTCATCGGGCCGCTCCGGGTGGAGCGACCGCGGGCCGCGGCGGGCACCCGTTCCCGCATCCCCGCTCTCGACTGACCCGCCGCGACTCGCCCGTGCCGGGCCGGACCGGCTCAGTCATAGATCGCCTCCACCAGCCACTGGCCGGCCTCGACGGCCAGCAGCAGGGCGGCGCCGTCGGCGAGGCAGACCTGGAACCGGGCCCGCCGCCGCGCCTCGGCCGGCGCCCACCAGCGCTCGTCCACCGGCCACGGACCGGCCCAGCCGACGATCTCCGCCGGGCGGGCCGTACCCACGGTGAGCCGGGCCGGCGCGGCGCTCACCGCCAGGCGCGCGCTGACCACGACCGGCTCGCCGGCGGCGTCGTGCACGGTGGCGGCGAGCGGACTGGGCAGCACCACGGCCGGTGCGGGCGGCGGGAGCCGGCCGGGCCAGGGCGGGGTGCCACCACCACCCCGACCGGCAGCCCGGTCGGTGCCGGCGGCGCCAGCCGTGGCCGGCTCGTCCGACAGCGCCGGCGGGCCGGGACGGGCGGGGAGTCGTTCGTCGCCCCACGGCACCAGCCGTGTCTGGTCGGCCGGGGAGCGGCCGCCGCCGAGCACGGCGGTGACCACCGCCTCGGGGCCGAGGATGCCCTGCACCCGGCTCAACGCGCGGTGCGCCCGCTCCCGCTCCTCGCCGGTCTCCCCCCACAGCCCGGGTTGCAGGCCGGCCTGGGCGAGCACCCCGTCCGGCACCAGCCGCAGCCGGATGATCCCGGCGGTCGGCCGGGTCGGACGGGCGCCGCCCCGGCCGGTGCTGCCGGAGAGCCAGCCGTCCAACTGCCAGCGCACCCGGTCGGCAATGGCCGCGGCGGTCAGCAGGCCGTCATGCCGCCAGACCCGGTGCAGCTCCTGACCGTGCGCGGTGACCGCCTCGATGCCGAGCCGGGTGCAGGCCAGCCCGTACGCGGCGAGCCGCTCGTGCAGTTGCTCGGCCAGCGTCCGGGCGGCGAACGCCGCGGCGTCGACCCGGTCGATCGGCTCGTCGTAGTCGGCGGTGACGGTCAGGTCGGCCGGGGGCTGCCGGACGGCGAGCGGCCGGTGGTCCTGTCCGGCGGCGAGCCGGTGTACCAGCGCCCCGTCGAAGCCGAACCGGGCCAGCACGTCGCCGGCGGGCAGCGCGGCGAAGCCCCCGAGGGTACGCACCCCCAGCCGGCGCAGCAGGTCGGCCAGGGCCGGGCGGCCGAGCGCCTCGACCGGCAGGGCGGCCAGGAACTCCGGCGTCCCGCCGGGCGGCACGATCCGCCCGTCCCGGGCGGCCAGCCCGGCGGCGAAGACCCCGTCGGCGACGCCGACCTGGCTCTCCACCGCGCAGGACTGGGCGACGTGCTCGACGATCCGCTCGGCCGCCGCCTCCTCACCGCCGAGGTAACGGCTCGGACCCCGGGCCGCCAGCGCGCAGGCCCCGGGGCGGACCACCTCGACCCCGGCGGCCACCTCCTCGACGGCGGCGACCACCGGCTCGAACGCCCGGGCGTCCCGGCCGGGGTCGTACTCGACGACGGTGAGCTGCGGGCAGCGCCCCTGCGCCTCGCGCCTGCGCAGCCCTCGACGCACCCCCTCGGCGCGAGCCCGCTCGGAACAGGCGACCACCCGGTTGGCGTGCAGCACCGCGACGGGGTCGGTGGCGGGCACCCCGTCGACGATCTCCGCGGCGAGGACCGGCCAGTCCGGGCACCAGAGCAGCAGCGTCCGCACCGGCGCACCGCTCATGCCGGCCCTCCCCGGCGGACACCCGGCACATCGCTCACACCGGCGGTCATGCCGGACCGACCAGGGTGAGCGCGCCGCGGCGGGACGGGATGGCGAGGGCAGCCAAGGCGGCCGGCGTCACCGGGCGGAGCCGCCCGGCGCCCGGCCCGGCCACCCCGGTCGCCCGGGGGATGACCCGGGTGAGTCCGTCACCGGGCAGCCAGACCTTGATCTCCTTCGGGCGGGCGGCCGCGCCGCGCCCGCGCGCCGAGACGGTCACCTCCCGGCGTCGCAGCCGCCCCCGGCCCGGCCCGAGCCCCTCCCAGACGCCCCGGACCACCTGCAACGTGACGTCCGCGCCGTCCCACCGGCCGTACGGGACGAGCACGCTGCCGCGCTGCCGGGCGCGGGCGGCCAGCCGGTTGGCGACCGAGGCGGAGACCGTGGTCGGCACGGCGGTGACCACCACGTCCACCCCGTCGATGAGCGCGGCGATGACGGTGGGCCACTCCGGCCCCGGATTCGGCACCAGGGCCAGCCGGTCCAGGGCGATCCCGGCCTCGGCCGCCGCGCCGGCCCCGAAGGTGGGGACCCCGACCACGGCGCACCACGAGCCGGCCCGGGACGCCTCGGCGAGCAGCGCCAGGATCAGCGACGTCGCACCGCTGCGCCGGGGCTGCCCGGAGCCGATGGCGATGGTGCTGCCGCGGCGCAGCCCGCGATTGGGCAGCAGCCCGGTCAGCTCCGGCCGGACCGGCAGCACCCGGTGGCCGCCCGCCGGGTCGGGTGCGCTCGCCGGACGCACCAGATCGGCCAGTGCGGCGGAACCGACCACCATGCGGCCCGCCATCGGACCAACCCCCCGTCGTGTCGCGCGGGGACCTGCCCCCGTCGTCGTGCTGCTGGATCAGGTCGTGCTGCTGGATAAGAAAGTGCGGCGCTGCCGTGGATCAGCCGATGCGCTGGGCGTCGGCCGCATCCACGTGTCCCGGCGCCCGGCCACATCCGGCTCCCGCCGGTGGCCGGGGCGCCAAGGTCAGGCGGCGATCCCGTCGAGCGCCGGTTGGTGCGCCAGGCCGAGCGCGGTCTCCACCACCGTCACGAACTGCTCGGCGGCGCGGAGCAGGTCGTCGGCCTCCCGGGCGGTGACCACCCGGGGGATGCCGGCCTCGGCGGCGGCCCGCTTGCCGGCGCCGGCGGCGAAGTAGCGGGCCCACTCGTCGAGTTCGGGGGCGACGCTGGAGAGCAGGACCCAGACGCTGGTGATCCGGTTGCGGCGGGTGGGCGCGGGGC
>NZ_QGKS01000371.1 GCF_003172935.1 Micromonospora sicca
CCCGCCCCCACCCCGACCGGGACCGGTTCGGACCCGGCCCTGGCCGGGGCGGGACTGGCCGGGGCGGCGGCCCGGCCGGCCGGCGTCGAACGGGACCCGCCGGGCAGCAGCTCCGGCACCCGCCGGGCAGCCACGTCCTCGACCCAGCCGACCAGCACGGTGACCATGCCCACCAGGGCGAACACCAGCACCACCCGGACCGCCAAGCCGACCGGGTCCCGGCGGGACCAGCCGACCAGGTCCACCAGCGGGGTGAGTGCCACCACGAAGGGCATGTGCCAGAGATAGACGGTGAGCGCCCGCCGGTTCAGCACGGTGACCACCCGGCCGACGACGGCGTTGCGGTCCACCCACCCGGCGCCGGCCGGCGCCCGGCCGATGGCCACCAGGGTGAACGCCGCCGACCAGAGGGCGTTGCCCAGGTGGATGTCGTTGAGGTCGTAGCCGCGCGGGCCGGGGTGGGTGAAGATCCAGGTCAGCCCGGCGGCGCCGAGGGCCAGCGCGGCCGGCACCAGGACCCGGCCGGCCAGCCGGCGCAGCAGGCCGTCGTGGTGGGCGAAGCCGAGCAGCCAGGCGCCGAAGTAGAGACCGAACTCGCGCAGCACGGTGGGCGCGGCCGGCAGGACCCCGAACTCGATCACCGCGAGCAGGGCGTACGGGGCGAGGAGGGTGGGCAGCGGGGCACGGCGGAACAGCCACAGGGCGAGCGGCGAGGCGAGCACGAACCACAGGTAGTCCCGCAGGTACCAGATCATGCTCAGCGCGACCGACCCCCAGCCGTTGGCCGGCGGGTCGCTGACCGGGAAAAGCCAGAGCAGCACCTTCGGGGTCAGCGGCAACCCGGTGAGCAGCATGGCCGGCACGAAGAGCGCCGACAGCACCCAGAGCGACGGGAGCAGGCGGCGCAGTCGCCGCAGGACGGCCGGCGGGCCGGTGCGGTCCAGGGAGGCGGCCATCAGCGAGCCGGCGAGCGCGAACATCACCGACATCGCCGGGAAGATCAGGGTCAGTGCCGCGGAGCCGGTGACGTGGTAGACGACGACTCGGACGATGGCCAGGAAGCGGAGCAGATCGAGGTATCGATTGCGCATCAGCCTGC
Organism: Micromonospora sicca; assembly: GCF_003172935.1. Lineage (GTDB taxonomy): Bacteria > Actinomycetota > Actinomycetes > Mycobacteriales > Micromonosporaceae > Micromonospora > Micromonospora sicca. Next base: position 1,100 of record NZ_QGKS01000371.1, read on the forward strand.
ATCTATGTTGGGGGCGGGGGGCTAGCCGTCCCCTACCCTCCGACGCGGCCGGACGAAACCGGCGCGCGGGCGGGGCGAAAAGTGAAACTTGCCATATTCCCCGACCGATCCGGACCAGCGCCGCCACCACCGCAACGCCGAACCGCCGGCCCCCTGAACAGGGAGCCGGCGGCCGGACGTACGGTCAGAAGCCGAGCTTGCGCAGCTGCTTCGGGTCGCGCTGCCAGTCCTTCGCGACCCGGACGTGCAGGTCCAGGTAGACCCGGGTGCCGAGCAGCTCCTCGATCTGCCGGCGGGCGGTCGTGCCGACCGCCTTGAGCCGGCTGGCCCGGTGGCCGATCACGATCGCCTTCTGGCTGGGCCGCTCGACGTAGAGGTCGGCGTAGATCTTCATGACCTGGCCCTCGGGGATCATCTCCTCCACCACCACGGCGATGGAGTGCGGCAGCTCGTCGCGCACCCCCTCCAGGGCCGCCTCCCGGATCAGCTCGGCGACCAGCACCTGCTCGGGGTCGTCGGTGAGCATGTCGTCCGGGTAGAGCTGCGGCGACTCGGGCAGGTAGCCGGTCATCACGTCGACCAGGGTGTCCACCTGGTGCCCGGAGACCGCGCTCACCGGCACCACGGCCGCGAAATCGCCCAGCTCGCTGACCGCGAGCAACTGCTCGGCCAGCTTCTTCTTGTCGACCAGGTCGGTCTTGGTCACCACGGCGAGGACGGTGGCCTTCAGCTCGGCCAGCTCACCGGTGATGAACCGGTCACCCCGGCCGATCGGCTCGTCCGCCGGGATGCAGAGGCCGATCACGTCGACCTCGCTCCAGGTGGAGCGGACCAGGTCGTTCAGGCGCTCGCCGAGCAGCGTCCGGGGGCGGTGCAGACCGGGCGTGTCGACCAGCACGAGCTGCGACTCGGGGCGGTGCAGCACCGCGCGGATGATGTGCCGGGTGGTCTGCGGCTTGTTCGAGGTGATGGCGATCTTCGTACCGACGATCGCGTTGGTCAGCGTCGACTTGCCGGCGTTCGGCCGCCCGATGAAACAGGCGAAACCGGCCCGGTACGGCCGCGGCTCGAGGTCACTCACTCGACCACCGTGCCGAGGACGGTGCCGTCCGGCGCGGCCACGTGGATCGGCGCGTCGGCGGAGAGGTCGCGAACCGCGGCGTGCCCGGCGCCGTCCAGCGTCGACGCCTCGGTCACCACCACCGCCGCCTCCAGCCGGCTCGCCCCGGCGGCCACCGCCGAGGCGACCGCCAGCTGGAGCGCGGTCAGGGTGAGCGAGGGCAGGGCCACGCTGGCCGCGGCGTACGTCCGGCCGTCCTGGTCACGGACCGCCGCGCCCTCCACGGCGCCGACCCGGCCGCGCGCGCCTCGGGCCAGGATGACCAGCTTGCCGTCCTCGGCGCTCAGCTCGGCGGGATCGGACGGGGTGGGCCGGGCCGCCGGCACGGCGGGTGACTCAGGCATCGGCGGGTTGCCTCTCCTCGGATCGGTTCTGGTTGCCGCGGGACTCGGCGTGCTCGCCACGCCCCGCGCTGTCCTGCGCGTCGGTCGGCGCCATCCGGCTCACCAGCACGGTGTCGATCCGGTTGCGCCGCCCGGTGGTGCCCTCGGCGATCAGCCGGAGCCCGGACACCTCGGCCTCCGCCCCGGGTATCGGGACCCGGCCCAGCGACTGGGCGAGCAGACCACCGACCGTCTCCACCTCGTCGGTGGGGAGTTCGGTGTCGAAGAGCTCGCCCAGATTCTCCACCGGAAGGCGGGCGGTGACCCGGACGGCACCGTCGTCCAGGCGTTCGACCGGCGGGCGTTCGACATCGTACTCGTCGGTGATCTCGCCGACGATCTCCTCGAGGATGTCCTCGATGGTGACCAGGCCGCCGGTGCCGCCGTACTCGTCGACGACGATGACCAGGTGGTTGCGGGCCGCCTGCATCTCCGACAGCAGGTCGTCGACCGGCTTGGACTCCGGCACGAAGGTCGCCGGGCGCATCAGCTCCGACACCGGCAACTCGTCGGCCCGTGGGTCCCCGCCCTGGGTACGCCGGATCAGGTCCTTCAGGTAGAGCACGCCGAGCACGTCGTCGACGCTGTCGCCGATCACCGGGATGCGGGAGAAACCGGAGCGGAGGAAGAGCGCCAGCGCCTGGGAGAGGGTCTTGCCCTCCTCTATCCACACCATCTCGGTGCGCGGCACCATCACCTCGCGGGCGATGGTGTCACCGAGGGCGAAGACCGAGTGGATCATCTGCCGCTCGCCGTGCTCCACGACACCGCGCTGCTCGGCCAGGTCGACCAGCTCGCGCAGCTCCAGCTGGGTGGCGAACGGCCCCTCCCGGAAGCCGCGGCCCGGGGTGACCGCGTTGCCGATCAGGATCAGCAACGAGGCGAGCGGGTTCAGCGCCCGGCCCAGCCAGCGCACCAGGGGCGCGACGGCGCGCCCCACCGCGTACGCGTGCTGCCGGCCGATGGTCCGCGGCGCGACGCCGACCACCACGAAGCTGACCACGGTCATCGCGCCGGCGGTGACCAGGGCGGCCCGCCAGCCGGCGCCGAACGTGTCCACCGCGACCAGCGCCACCAGGGTGGTGGCGGTCAGCTCGGCCAGCAGCCGGAGCAGGAGCAGCAGGTTGAGATGGCGGACCACGTCACCGGCGACCACCTGGAGGGCGCGGGCGCCGCGCGCCCCGTCGCGGGCCAGTTCGGCGGCCCGGGCCGGGGAGACGGCGGCCAGCGCCGCCTCGGTCATCGCGATGAGGCCGGCGAGCACCACCAGCCCCGCCGCGAAGACGATGAGCTGGAGATCGGGCAGGCCGGCGGTACCAGAGGCCGCCGCCAGGGTGGTCATCACCGGGACCGGGTCGACCGCCAGCTGGACAGCAGGCGGGCCTGGAGCGCGAACATCTCCCGCTCCTCCTCCGGCTCGGCGTGGTCGTACCCGAGCAGGTGCAGCACGCCGTGCACGGTGAGCAGGTGCAGCTCGTCGGCGGGCGAGTGGCCGGCGGTGGCCGCCTGCTTGGCCGCCACCTCCGGGCAGAGCACGATGTCGCCGAGCAGGGCCGGCTCGCCACCGGCCGGGGCGGTCTCGCCCGGGCCGTGGTCGACGCTGCCCTCGTCCATGGGGAAGGCGAGCACGTCGGTGGGACCGTCGCCGCCCATCCAGCGATGGTTCAGCTCGGTCATGTAGTCGACGTCGACCAGCAGCACGGAGAGCTCGGCGAGGGGGTTGACCCCCATCTCGTCGAGGGCGTGCCGGGCGACGGCGAGCACGGCGTCCGTGTCGACCTCGACACCGGACTCGTTGGCGATCTCGATGGACAACTGTCTTCCTCTGATGAATTAGCGGCGCCGGCCGGCCCGACCGCCCTGGGCGGTCCGCCCCGGCACGGCGTGCACGCTCTGCGCCTGCTGGTTCTCCCGCTCGGCGTCCCAGCGGGCGTACGCGTCGACGATCTCCCCCACCAGCCGGTGGCGGACCACGTCGGAGCTGGAGAGCTGGGCGAAGTGCACGTCCTCGACGTTCTCCAGGATCTCCCGGACCACCCGCAGGCCGCTGGTCGTCCCGCCGGGAAGGTCCACCTGGGTGACGTCACCGGTGACCACGATCTTGGAACCGAAGCCGAGCCGGGTGAGGAACATCTTCATCTGCTCGGGCGTGGTGTTCTGCGCCTCGTCCAGGATGATGAAGGCGTCGTTCAGCGTACGGCCCCGCATGTAGGCCAGCGGCGCCACCTCGATGGTGCCGGCCGCCATCAGCTTCGGGATGGTCTCCGGGTCGAGCATGTCGTGCAGCGCGTCGTAGAGCGGACGCAGGTACGGGTCGATCTTCTCGTTGAGCGTGCCCGGCAGGAAGCCCAGCCGCTCCCCCGCCTCGACCGCCGGCCGGGTCAGGATGATCCGGTTGACCTGCTTGGCCTGCAGCGCCTGGACCGCCTTGGCCATGGCCAGGTAGGTCTTGCCGGTGCCGGCCGGGCCGATGCCGAAGACGATGGTGTGCGAGTCGATGGCGTCGACGTAGCGCTTCTGCCCGAGGGTCTTGGGGCGGATGGTGCGACCGCGTCGGGAGAGGATGTTGAGCGTGAGGACCTCGGCGGGCCGCTCCGCGCTGCCCTGCTCGAGCATGCCGACGGTACGCCGGACGGCGTCACTGGTCAGGGTCTCGCCTTTCTCGATGAGTTCGAGGAGCTCACTGAAGAGGCGCTCGGCGATGGCGTTGTCCGCGGGGGCGCCGGTGATGGTGATCTCGTTGCCACGCACGTGGACGTCGCTGTTGACCGAGCGTTCGACGAGTCGCAGGATCTCGTCGCCCGCGCCGAGCAGGTTCACCATGATCTTCGGGTCGGGGACCGTGATCCTGGTCTGCACCCGGGGCGGGCCGGGAGGTGGGGTGCCGGTCATAGATCGGGCCCGTCGGGCCCTGCGCCACCTGCTTCCGAATTCGGCGCCGCTGCCCTGTTGGCGCGGCGTGCGGACGTTCTACCCATCGTATCTGTTCAACACCGGACGCACCCCGCCCATTTCGGCTGGTCCGTGATCATCTCCCGGCGCGGAAGTCGTACCCGTCGAAGGTCTCCTGGGAGCGGGTGAAGCGGTAGGTGGCCCAGTGCATCCGCACCACCGCGCCGCGCTCGTCCCGGGTCAGCCGGAGCAGCTCGCCCACCTCCCGCCCGGCGACGGTCCGGAACACGTCCGGCCGGTCGGGCAGCGGCGCGAAGACGGCCGGGGGCTTGCCGGCCGGGTCGTCCGCGCCCCGGGCCCGCAGCGCGCCGTCGTGCCAGGAGAAGACGTACTCGAAGCCCTCGCCCCACCAGCGGCCGAGCGCCCCGCGCAGGTGGTCGGGGGCGCTCGGCCGCTGGT
>NZ_QGKS01000101.1 GCF_003172935.1 Micromonospora sicca
CCCCACCCGCAAGAACCGCAAGGTCCCCATCCGACCAATGCGCAGCGATCACCTCGTCGGCCATGCCCCGAACCAGGTCCGCCAGCCACCCCACCCGTTCGGCCAATATCCGCCCAACCACCGGCCCCTGCACACCGGGCGCGTCGGGCTTACCGCCACACACCGCCCGGTACGCAGTGCACGTCGCGGTCGACGTCAGCACGGAACCCGTCACTACCCAACGTCCCCACCCGCGGCTGCCAGCAGCCGACGCCTGGCCTCACGAGACCGGATCCCATACATTCGGCCCGCGAACGTGGCCACCAGGGACATGAAATCATCCAAGAGTTCCTCGACCCCACCGGCCGAACCCTTCGCATGCAACACCTCGACGCTCACCCCATCACGGGCAAGCAGAGCGGTCAACCACGCGCCGCCGAACCGGGCCAGCCGATCGCTGTGCGTCACTCTCACCACCGTAAACTCGCCCGCCGCCGCTGCCTTCAGCAGCCGGGCAAGTCCCGGCCGGTTCTCCCGCAACCCAGACGCCCGGTCCTTGAACACGGCCACCACCTCGCTGGCAGCCGTAGCCCGCAACTCTGCCTCCTGGGCCACCAGCGACGACTCCTGGCCAGTCGAACCAGACACCCGTACATACAACGCCTCACGGCGCGGCCGTACCGCCTCAATGCGTCCGACAAACACGTCGAGCAGGGAAGAGTCGAAACGACGCTCCCGACCGACCCACGTCACCGCCACGCGTCCCTCATCCGCCCACCGGCGCAGGGTCACAGGATGAACACCGACGTACTCCGGAGCCGGACCCAGACGCAGCAAGGACACGACCGACAACGTAGCACATAGGATCGCTTAGCCAATCAGCCAACAGTGATGCACCCTTGCAGGGACGTGCCGTCCACGCCGCGTTCCGCCGGGTGGTCGGGTGACCGCCCGCACAGCGACGTCCTCGATCGAACGTGTCCGATTGTTCGCCGGAATGGCGAGTGCCTTGCTGGCGACTACAGGTCCGCGCAGCCGGTCTCGTCGGGCAGCAGCGGGCGTGGAGCCACCTGCCACACCCGACCGGCGCTGCTCCAGCGCGTGCCGGCACCGGCGGTGGCCGCCTCCCGGTGGACCCGTTCGAGGTCGGCGCCGCGCAGCACGAGGCAGGTGGAACCGGCCGCCGTGCCCCGCAGCGGTTCGCCGGTCAGCGCCGGCAACGGCCAGGGCCGGGCTGGCTCGGGGGGATCGGCCGGCGTGGCGACGATCGCGACGGCCGTCGGCTGGTACGGCACCGCCGGGCCGGCGCCGTACCCGGCAAGCGCCGCCCGGAGCCGCGCGGCCGCCGGGTCGGTCCGGGGGAGGGTGACGGTGCGCCGCCCTCGGGTTGAGCCGACGACGACCCGGACGACCGGCGCGTCAGGGCCATCGGCCGCCGCCTGTTCCGGCAGCGCGGCGGCGTCGTGGAGCAGATCGCGTACGCCGTCCGGCGGGACCTGGTCCGCGCGCAGGTGCGGCCAACCAGTGGGGGACCCGGCCGGGACGCTGATCAGCCGGCCGTCCCCGAACAGGGAGAAGCGGGGCGGTAGGGCTGCCGCGCCTCCGGGTGGCAACAGGCCGGGCAACTCGCTCAGCCGCAGCACCAGGGCCTCCGCACCGGTTGGCGGCTCCCCTTCCGCCTCGTCCCGCCCGGCGCAACCGGCGATCGGCGCCGCTCCGGCGAGCAGGGCCGGCATGGTGAGCAGGGCCAGCACTCTGCCTCGGTGCATCGGTCGCCTCCTGCGTAGCGGTTACGCCGGTCGGACGCCCCAACGGTGCCGCCGGTTCCGTCCGGGCCGGAACGGACCCTGGCCTGGTACGGACGGTGGTCCGGGAGCGCCGTGGTCGGCGCCCCCGGACCGGTCGTCCCGGTTTCTTCCCGACGGTCAGGACCGGGTGAGGGTGTAGTTACCGGAGCCCGCCTTGTTGATCACGACGATGCCGTACCAGGCGCTCCGGACAGGGGTGAAGGTGATCGTCTCGGTGGCGCCAGCGCCGCCGCCCGTGGCCGCGGCCACGGCGCTCGACCGGGGGCGGATCCAGGTGGCCGAGTTGGCCGGGTCGCTGTCCAGGACGAACAGCTGGGCGTCCTGGCCGAAGTTTAAGGAAGGGCCTCGGAGGGGCCGTCCCGGAAGGCGCGAGATGGCCCCTGACCGCGGTGCGGCTAGCCGCGGTGCCATTTCTGGTTGGCGCCGCCGGTGCACTCCCACAGCTGCAGCACCGCGTCGTTGTTCGGGTTCCAGTCGGCGATGTCCACGCACTTGTTCGCCTGTGGATTGACCAGGTCGCCGGCCGCGGTCAGCACGAACTGCTGAGCCGGGTTGCCGGAGCAGGTGACGATCTGGATGGCCGCGCCGTTCGCGGTGGAGCCCCAGGCCACGTCCATGCACTTGTTGTTCTGCGTACGCAGGGTCCCGTTGACGAAGTCCCAGCGCTGGTTGGTGCCCCCGTGGCAGTCCCACACGATGAGCCGCTGACCGTCGTTGAACTTCCAGTTCGGCACGTCGATGCATTTGTTGTGCCAGTTGCTGACGATCATGCTGCCGGTCGCCGGCGGCGGTCCGGTGGGGCCACCCGGGCCGAAGGGGGTCAGGGTGATGGCGGCCGACCGGGGGTCGCCGCTGTGCACGAGGGACTCGAAGCCGCCGACGTCGTCGTAGGCGAAGCCGTACGCCTTTCCGTCGGCCATGTTGGCGTGGATGATGCGCGAGTAGTGGTTGGGGGCGCTGTTCTTGTAGAAGGTGTTGGCGTCGAGGTTGGGCTCGACGTCGAACGTGCCGAGGGTGCCGCGGTTCAGCGCCGTGCACAGGGTGCGCTTGATCTCCGGCTCGATGAACGGCGGCGTGTTCGGTGCGTTGAAGACGCCGTCACAGCCCCACACGTTGCTGGTCGTGGGCTTGGCGACGGTGGCGACCTGCGCGCCGGTCGAGTCGGTGAAGACCATGTTGGTGCCCACGGTGCGGCCGAAGAACCTGCGGTTCGGCTCGGCGACGCGCGGCACGACGGTGAGGGTACGGCTCGTGTACGCGTTCCACGCCGAGGTGATGTACGAGTCCAGGTAGCCGGGGTCCATCAGCCCGGCGTCCATCGCCTTGCCGGGGGCGAGGACCCGCAGCACGGTCCCGTCGGCGCGGGTGACGACCGACCGGGCGAACGCCGGCTGGGCCTTGACCGCGTTGATGACGGTGTTCCGGCCGTCGTTGAGCAGCTCGCCGGTCTTGGTCGTGCTGCCGTTGCTGTGCGTGACGGAGACGGCGTGTGGGACCGCGAACTGGTCCACCTGCGAGCTGTTCAGCCACAGGCCCGCGTCGTTGTAGGTGAACTCCGACCAGTCGAACAGGATGTTCCGGTTCGGGTCGCCGCCGGCCCACGGCGCAGGCTGCACCAGGCCGTCGGGGGTGAGCCGCAGGTCGAGCTTCTGGCCGAACGAGAAATACATGCGTCCGGAGAGGAAACGCGGGAAGCGGACGGTGACACTGCCGCCGTTGCCCGGGCCGGCGATCGCGACGTCGGGCGCGGGCGTCGGCGGATTGCCCCCGGCCGGCCAGCGGGTGAACGCGCCGGCGGCGTTGACGTAGCCGAGGCCGCCGCCGGGGCGGATGTCGGTGCCGAGGATGTAGAGGTAGACCGCCTCGCCGCGGCCGGAGTTGTTGGTGACCGTGACGGGTAGCAGGTCGGGGCCGATGGCGTCTGCGGAGTCCTGGGTCGCGGCAAGGGCCACGGGGACGGCCAGGACGAGCATCGCCAGTCCGCAGAAGGTTGCGGCCACTCTTCTGCCCAGCGAGCGTCTGCTGCTCAAGGGGTGCTCCTTCGGGGTAGGGACGGGTGCCCTCGCGGCCCGACGGTGGTGGTGTTGGTGCGGGACGCGGTGGCGGGAGCGGTCGGAGTGCGGTTGCCTTTCCGACCGGAGAGAGCGCTCTCTCATACTTTCAACTTGGTCTATGTTTTATGTCAATAGCCGTCGGAGGGGAGGATGCGGGTACGAACGGTGGTATGGCCGATCGACCGCGGCTGACCGTCGCCGCCACCGTGCTGGACTCGCCCGACGCCCAGCAGCTCGCCGGGTTCTACGAACGCCTGCTCGGGTGGGCGCGACACCACGACGAGCCGGACTGGGTCACGCTGCGCCCGCCGGACGGCGGTGCGGGCCTGTCCTTCCAGACCGAGCCGGCGTACGTGCGGCCGGTGTGGCCGGCGGGTCCGCAGGAGCCGCAGATGATGGCCCACCTCGACATCGAGGTCGACGACCTGGAAGCGGCGTCGGCCCACGCGGTGGCCGCCGGCGCCACCGTGGCGGACTTCCAGCCGCAGGACGACGTGCGGGTGCACCTCGACCCGGCCGGCCACCCGTTCTGCCTGTTCATCTGACCGGGGCGCGGCCCCCGACAAGGTCCACTCCCGGTCGCCGCGGCGCGCGGCTGCCCGGTCAGCCCGGCTCCTTGCCGGCGGGCCGGCGGCATCCGCCGTCGGCCCGCACGACTCGGTCCGCCCCGTCACGGACGCTGCCTGCGGTTCCCTCAGCGGCCCGGGGCGCCGGAGCGATGGTTGCGCCTCAGGCGCGGGACCACTTCTGGTTTGCCCCGCCGGTGCAGTCCCACAGCTGGAGCTTGCCGCCGTTGTTCGGGTTCCAGTCCCGCACGTCCACGCATCGGTTGGAACTGGGGTTGACCAGGTCGCCGGAGCCGGTGAGGGTGAAGCGCTGTGCCGGGTTGCCGTTGCAGCTGACGAGGTTGACCTCGGTGCCGTTGGCGGTGCCGGCCCAGGCGGGGTCCATGCACTTGCCCATGGCGCGCACCGTGCCATCGGAGGCGAACGTCCAGGCCTGCGCGGCGGTGGTGTTGCAGTCCCAGATCTGCAGCTTCGCGCCGTCGACCGGGTTGGCTCCGGGGATGTCGATGCAGCGGCCGCTCTGCGCTCCCTTGATCCGGGTGGTGCCGGACGGCGGGTTGCCGTCATCCGGGGTGTAGCCGGAGACCCGGACGTAGTCGACGAGCATCTGCTGGGGGAACTGGGTGGAGGCGTCGGGGTATCCCGGCCAGTAGCCGCCGACGGCCACGTTCAGGATCAGGAAGAAGGGGTGGTCGAACACCCAGCGGTTGCCGCCGAGCCGGGCGGGATCGACGCGGTGGTACTCGACGCCGTCCAGGTACCAGATGATGGAGTTGGGCTCCCAGTCCACCCGGTAGCTGTGGAAGCCGTCGGCGAGGGGCTGGCCGAGGGTACGACTGCCGCTGATGCCGCCCGAGCCGGAGTAGCCGGGGCCGTGCACGGTGCCGTAGACGGTGTTCGGCTCCTTGCCGACGTTCTCCATGATGTCGATCTCGCCGGAGTTCGGCCACTGGACGCTGCCGATGTCGTTGCCGAGCATCCAGAACGCCGGCCAGATGCCCTGACCCCGCGCGATCTTGATCCGGGCCTCGAACCGGCCGTACGCCTGGGTGAAGGTGGCGGCCGTGAGCAGCCGGGCGGAGGTGTACTGGCAGCGGCCGTAGTGGCACTGGTAGTTGGCCGGGTTCTCCTTGCGGGCGGTGATGACCAGGTTGCCCTGGCCGTCGTGCACCGCGTTGCTGGTGCTGTTGGTGTAGTACTGCTGCTCGTTGTTGCCCCAGCCGCCACCGCCGATGTCGAACCGCCACCTGCTCTGGTCGACGGGCGTGCCGGCCGGTGCGTTGAACTCGTCCTGCCAGGTGATCCCGCCGATGGCCGCCTGCGCCGGGTGGGCGTGCGGCGGCATGACGGCGGCCGAGGCGGCGAGGAGGGCGAGGGTCACGGCGCGGGCGAGGATTCGTGACCGTGGGCGGGGGCGGGCTCGAAA